>JAIBDK010000065.1 GCA_024679435.1 Gammaproteobacteria bacterium
ACGATGGAGACAGCGCCTATCTGGTCAGGGGCGAAGATCGTTTTAATCATTTTGAGCAAGATATAGTTGCCACTTCAGATTTGACCAAACAGGGTAAGGTAAATCTGGCCTTTTACGAGAAAAGATACAAAAAAATAGCCGGCGGTAAATAGAAGCACCAGCCCGAAAAGACCCGCTGTCAAAGACAATCAAAACTCCGGTTATGAGTACTAGCGCACAGTACCCGAATCGATTCTATCCCAGTAATAGCAGAATGATAATTCCTCCGGCGATCAGTATCACACCGGTTATATCCGAGCGGGAAATTTTCTCCCTGAAAAATACCAGGGTCACGATAAAGGTAAATATCAGTTCGCTCTGACCCAGGGCTCTGACATAGGCTGCTTTTTGCAAGGTAAATGCGGTAAACCAGCATAGGCTCGCAAAGGCACCGGCCATGCCGGCCAAACCGGCCCATCGCCATTGACGAAGAACGCTTAAAAAGCTTGCGGGTTCTCGTATCAGTATAAATCCACCCATTAATAGTGTTTGAATGATCAGAGAAACTGCGAGTGTGTACGCAGCATTTACATAAAACGGTTCATAACTAAGGGCCTGAGTTGCGCCGCGATACAGCGCAGACGAAGCACCCAGAAATGCTGCACTTGTCAGCCCAAGATAAGTTGATTTATGAAGCAGGCCTTTGACAAGAGCCGACCATGACAGGCTCGCTTGGCCCATGGACAGGGCGAATACGCCGAGAGAGGATACCGCTATGGCGATAACCGCCCAGCCATTCAGTGATTCTCCCAGAACCAGCGTAGCCACAATCGCCACCATAATAACTTCAAGTTTGGAAAAAGTGGTTCCTACGGCAAAGCTTTTAAACGAGAATGTCCATAACAGAAAGACGGTGAAAAGAATCTGGCTTATGCCGCCGCTGAGACACAAAATATAAAATTGGGTATTGGGTTCGGGTAGCGGAAAGCCCCCAATCTGAATCAAACCAGCCAGATAAACAACTACAATAGGCACGGCATAGAAAAATCGTGAATAAGCTGCCCCTGCGGTCGACAGGGTTGATTTGAGTTTTTTCTGTACCGCTGAACGAAGATTCTGGAAGAATCCCGCTGCAATGGTGACTGGTATCCATAATTCAAACATGTCGCGTATTATAGGGGGCTTGAAAATTTTGAAAAGAAAATAAACGGCTCAGGAAAATGCGCGCATGATTTTTCGAATCGCTAAGGTGGATTTGGTCATGGTTTTCATCGTTATGCTGACGCTTTCGGCGCAAACGATGGCGAACCCGGCAGGGGTCATTCCCTATGCGTGCGTTAACGGGCAGACATTGATTTTGCTGGCTTACGACCCGGCGCCGGGGCGCTCAGGTTACGCCGCTTTTGGGGGTGGACAAGAGGCAGGTGAATCGATTGCTGAAACTGCCGCACGGGAATTTCGAGAGGAAACCCGATGTGCCTTTGATCATCCGGATTCCGCGGACCTTGAGGCTTTGTCCCATAGCAATAGTGAGGGATACTATACGTATGTGGCGGAAGTGGAATTTATGTCCGCTTTACAGATCGAACAACACTCGTGTCATGCTCGCCTTGAACGTGCCGGATGGCAATGGTTTAGTTTGGAACGTCTACTGGAGGCGCTTCGATCGGGACTGGCCAGACCAAAGTTGTTCGCCATCGGTGATGTTCTGCAGGTGACTCTTTGGAACAGGGCTGCTGATTCTATGCGTCAGGCAGTGGATGATAAGGTTCTATTGGCGGGGGGAATGTGTCCGAATTGAAAGTCAATTTGTAAGCTAGACACATTTAAATTTTAGGGTCCTATTTCCCTATGACGGCCAGCCACCTCGCATATCACTTATCGCAGAGTCGATGTAAAAATGCGCGCTATAAAGGCTTCGTTGAGTAGAATCCATTGGTGACGCGCCGTAAATTGCCTCTGTGATAACGGCACCACAAAGAATCCGATTATTTATTATTTCAAAATCACCCGTTAAATTGCTCCAGGTTATGACACGGATGATTAGTTTTTATTTATTAGAGGAGTCAACTGTGAGATATTCTGATCTGGCAAAACAATTCGATTTTGGATTATCGGCTCGGGATCGTTTTGAAACTGATGCGCATTACCGGGCAATTTTCTTGAGTTAAACGCGGATTGATCAGAATAAACTTACAAAATGCATTTTCATCGATGGCGCAGGCCTGAAAATAATGACTGAAAAAAGACAGCTTTATCCCTCTATCGATCCCTATGAAACTGGAGTGCTCAAGGTGGCCGGAGGCCATGAAATCTATTATGAGCAATCTGGGAATCCCGCTGGCAAAGCAGCGGTGTATCTGCATGGTGGTCCGGGAGGCGGGTGCGACCCCAGGCAGCGAAGGGTGTTTGATCCCAAAAAGTACAGAATAATTCTATTTGACCAGCGTGGATGTGGACGAAGTAAGCCTTTTGCTTCCCTTGAACATAATACAACCTGGGACCTCGTAGCAGATATGGAACGGCTGCGGGAGCATCTTGGGATTGAGGATTGGCAGGTTTGTGGAGGTTCCTGGGGCAGCACGCTGGCTCTTGCCTATGCGCAGACTCATACCGGGCGAGTGAGCGAACTTGTTTTGCGTGGAATATTTACCCTTAGGAAGTCTGAGCTGGACTGGTATTACCAGTCGGGCGCATCCAGAATCTTCCCGGATGAATGGGAGAAATTTCTGGCGCCGATTCCGGAAGACGAAAGAGGCAATCTGATGCAAGCCTATTATGACCGATTGACAGGGGATGATCAGGCCGTCCAGATTGAGGCCGCCCGTGCCTGGAGTATGTGGGAGGGAAGCACTATCAATCTGTATCAACGACCGGGGCAAATTGAACATTTTGGCAGTGAAAAATTTGCCGTCGCTTTTGCGCGAATCGAATGTCATTACTTTATCAACGGTGGTTGGTTTGAGACAGATAACTGGTTGATTGATAACGCCGGAGTCCTAAAAGATATTCCTGCGGTGATAGTTCAAGGTCGATACGATGTCTGCACTCCCATGGCCACTGCCTGGGATTTGCACAAGGTGATGCCTGATGCCGAATTTTCAGTCATTCCGGATGCAGGTCATGCATTTGATGAGCCCGGTATCGCCGATGCGCTGGTAAGAGCCACTGACAGATTTGCATAATGGGTTTTTAGAGAATCGGTAAACGTATGGATATGCCCGATAAAGAGTTAGTGTTCGTTTTTGACATGGCCGGTGTTCTTGTTGAATGGAATCAACAGGCTTTGTTTGATCCTTTATTTGATCAGTCTGGCAAAGATAGGGATGACTTTTTTAAGAATGTTTTCGGCCATGAGGTGCAAACCGCAATTAGTGCCGGGCAGCCTGTGGAAAAGCTGATTTCTGATCTTGTGGAAAAGTTTCCGACCTGGGCATCAGAAATCTTGACTTACTGGGAGCGTTGGGACGAGATGCTTATTGGAGCCATTGATGGAACTGTTTCCGTGGTAGGCGAACTACAGGAGCGCGGCCATCGTGTTTATGTGCTGGGAAACTGGGGTCGGGAGGAGTTTGATCGTGCACGACCGAGATTCGGCTTTCTGGAAAATTTTGAAGACATATTGCTCTCGGGTGATTGTGGAATATTAAAACCCGACCCACAGATTTTTGCTTTGGCAGAACATCGGTTCAATCTCGTTCCTGAAAAAACAGTCTTTATCGATGATAAAAGTGAAAACGTTCAAACCGCAATCAGTAAGGGATGGAATGGAATTGTTTTCGAAAATCCCAGACAGTTATATCTGGTGTTAATGGAGTACGGTATTTTGTGATGGTCTGAAAATCGGGGGTTCCCGGGTGTCAGTTCAGTACAATCCGGATACCTGTTTTTGTCCTTTCTTAACTGATTTCCGTTGCTGTTGTTATATGCCCGATCGGGTGAGGTAATCTTTGAATTTAATGAAACTATGGATATGTGTCGGAACCTCTCTTTGGAGCCGGTATACGCATTAAGCCACTTACAGAGTGAATTATCTTGCCTTAAGTCTATCTTTCCATCGATAATAAAAAATCGACGGTGCCAGAAACCAGGGATTACCTCGATAATAGGGTCTGCCGGAAAATGATATGTTGTCAATGGCGGTTTCGCCGTCAGGACTTTCGGCGACTTTGAGCCCCACTTTCATGCCGAAATAGCTCGCCAGAGACACCCCGGATCCGCAATAACCCATGCTGTAGTGTATGCCATCGTATTTGCCTACATGGGGCATATGGTCGAAGGTATAACCTACAAACCCCATCCATGAATGGGTGATTTTCATGGGTGCAAGTTCAGGAAAACGCATCAGCATCAGCTCTCGTAATCTAGGCGCACTGATTTCTGGGTTGCTTTCCTTAAGAGAGACTCTTCCGCCGAACAACATCCGTTTATGTTGCGGACACATGCGATAGTACACAACAAGCTGAAGTGTATCAGTGATTACCCGTTGCTGGGGAATAAGGCGATTCGCCATTTCATCAGGCATGGGTTCTGTGGCGATGATATAAGAACCGATGGGTATGATCCGTCTTTGATGCCAGGGTGTTAGCTCTTTGGTGTAACCACTGGTTGCAACAACGACATCTTTAGCCGTGATAAGCCCTTTTGATGTAGACACTTTTATTCCGCTTGTCTGCTTGTCTATATTTATCGCTTTGCAGTGAGAAACAACCTGTGCCCCGGACGATTGTGCGCAGTCCAGTAAGCCCTGATGATAACGAGCAGGATCAATAGAAGCATGATGGGGATGAACCACACCACCATGGTAAAAGTCTGAACCAATTTCCTGCTGTTGGTCTTCTCGTTTGACCAGAAAGGCTTCGTGGCCCAATTGTTCTGGGGTTTGATCAATTTTTTGCTTCAACTCATCAAGGGCCCTGACTGAATGTGCGCCGTAAAATCGACCGGATCGTCTAAAGCTGCAGTCCAGTTTGTTGTCGGTTACTACACTTTCAACCCAGTTAAGCGCGTTATTGCCTTCTTTAAGAATAGCCAGAGCAGCATCTGCGCCGTATCGGGATTTCAGTTCTGTATAAGAAGGCTTGATGCTGGTGCTTATCTGCCCCCCGTTTCTGGAACTGCAACCAAACCCCGCATCCTCCTCGTCGATGACAACGGTATGTAATCCATGTTTTGTAGTCTGCATGGCAGCCGATAATCCGGTGTACCCTGAGCCGATGATCAGAACATCTGCAGATTCCGGCAGGGTTGAATTCGCTAGATTGGGTCGGGGCGTTCTTTCCCACCAAAAAGGCTTGCTTTGGTAATCATCGGAGAAAATTGAGGCGGACATTACTAACTCACGGTTTGTGTTGTGGTTTGCTTGTGTTAATCGCTTTTGTTACTCGCTAGCGGTATGAGTGGACTGTGTAAGCCACTGCTTGTTGATTTCTACTCCCCAACCTGGACGGTCTGTCACCGTGGCTTTTCCGTCTACGATGATATAGGGGTCTTCTTCATAAAGTCCATGTTGCCAAGGGTAATAGTCCAGACCCTCGATAGAGAATTCCAGATATTTTCCGGCATTGGGAATAGATCTTAAAAAATGCATTGTGAATAACGTAACCAGCGACAAATTGGCGCAATGGGGTGTGCATGGCAAGCCTTTTTGTTCCGCCATTTTTGCCACTTCCAACGCCCGGGAAATGCCCCCTATATAGCAGATATCGGGTTGTATGATGTTAACTACATCATCATCAATCATTCGTTTCCATGTCGGAATATCGCAGTCCTGCTCTCCACCTGTTACGTCGATATCTAGTGCTGCTGTGACTTCCCGGGTCTGGTCGAATTCCCAATAGGGGCAGGGTTCTTCAAAATGCGAAATGCCTTTATCCTGGAACATTTTACCGTACTCAATGGCCTTCGCCGGGGAATAGCAGGAGTTTGCATCCACTAGTAAAGCAGACTCATCGCCCATGGTTCTGCTCATTACATCTACAATTTCCTCAGTTCTGCCGGGCCATTCATCCTTGTCTCGACCGCATTCTGAGCCAACCCGAAACTTGAACGCATCGAAGCCAAACTGATCACGAAGTCTTGACAGACGATCGGCTTCATCAACAGGTGTAATGTCACGTTTCATGGATGAAGCATAAGCACGTACGGTACCCGGAGAACCTCCAATCAGGCTGCATACCGGTTTGCCTTCGACTTGTCCTCGCAGATCCCACAATGCAGTGTCCAGTCCCGCCAGTGCGCGACGGAGATAAGAGCCGGGAAATTTATGCTCGCGCTCGGTGATGAGGGTAACCAGAGGCAAAATTTTCATGGCATCTTGACCAATGGCATGAGGTGCTACCTGTCTATGCATCACCATGGAAGTGATGTCGGAATGATAGGTAGACATTTGTCCCCAACCAACATCTCCGCTATCGGCAGTAATTTTTACAAAACCGATGTATTGGGTCGTGAAGGTTTCAATTTTCTTTATTCTCATCTAAGTAAGGTCAATGAAGCTTCCTGTCCTGTTAAAATAATGCGCTGTGATGTCGCACATTAATAGATTTATTTAGTGGTCGAGGTAAAGATAATTCTGCCAGCTTTTCATTCTAAGCAACACTTTTCGCATCACCGCAACGTGATGGTAATGATCAGAATAAACGGCAACTTCCGCGCTGATCCCATCGGGCAGATGATAGTCACTCATATCGCTCAGCAATCTGATTTTCATTGCTGTTCTGCCTTCTTTCAGGAAGAATTCGGTTCCCCTTAAAGAGCCCTGCTCCTGAATTTCTGATTCACCGATCGCCGGAAAGGCCTCCACTACCTCGCCTTGAAACACCTTGCCCGGTAGTGCTTTAAACAGAAATTCAACTTCGTATCCCGGCTTCAAACGTTGCAATGAATTTTGTCTGAAAGCTGCAAAAAAGAATTTTTCTTCGTCGTGTACAAATGTCATCACTGGCCTCAACGGCAGTGGCACCGCCATCATTCCCGGACGCAATGCAACCTGGGTCACGTATCCGTCTGAGGGAGCCCGAACAATAGTTTCTTGAAGGTTGAATTCAGCAATCGTTAGCAAGGAACGAATTTCTGCCACTTCCGGATTGTCACCCTCGTATTCTGAGTCACTAGACTGTGTTGCGCGTTTTAATTCTGAAATTGTGGTTTCGTAGGCGGCCTTATCCACCTCATACTGCTTCTGCCTGACATCAACCTGTTGCTGAGACGTGGCGCCTTTCGCCAGCGCTTTGGTGTATCTTTCAAACTCTGTTCGCGACCGATTCATTTGGGCTTCGGCCCTGATAGAATTAGACTGCGCTGTTTCAACTCCCGTATCTAACTCTACGTTCTGTGTTTCTGCAGCTTTAAGGGCGGCCCGTAAGCGCCGCACTTCAGCGACGTAGGTTGTCGATTCTATTTCAAATAATACATCACCCTGCTTAAGGGGTTTATTGGGTATCACCGGCACATTGATTACCCGTCCTTTTACCGTCGGTACTATCGGTGTAGTAACGAAGCCTCGTTTTGCCATTGGGGTAAAGGGATGGTTATAGTTCATAACCAATACCAATGTTCCCACCACTAAAATGCCACCAAGGATAGCGGTGGGCACCGTCCATTTGTTAAGCGGAATTTTGAATATCTTAAATATGGCGATGCATAATGCAGCGTAGGTAATGATCAGTAGCAAATCCATTAGTTTTCTCCTTCCCTGGTGGGGTCTGATTTTTTCGGCCCAGTTGTTTGCGAATCACCTTTTTCCGCTTGAGATATTATCGTGCGTATATCTGCCCGCATGGTTTTGATTTCTTCTTCAAGCTCGAGAACCTTATGATGCAAGACTAGTTGTTCATCTTTGATCTGAGTGAATCCCCAGCCACGATCTTCCCGCCACAAGGTGGCCCATATCCATAAAAACGGCCACAAAATATGTAGTGTAAACAGGCTGACCCAGCCGGCAATGTGGATAGCGTCCTGATGAGGGTGGTTTCTCCTGGCAGCGATTTCATACGGAATATCGTGGATTGCAATAACGCCATAAAACAAGGTAAATGCTACGAAAAACAAAAGTATCAGGGCGAAATAGTCGAGGAACATAGTGTCTTTTTTGGTCGTTGAAAAATGGATAATGAGGGTGACAGTATATCCAACAGGACTCTCAAAAACCATTTAATTTCAAGATGTGGATACCTCAATTAAACTATTTTTGTGTTCGTAAGTTCGCAATACTAACAGTTCAATGTAGTATACTAATTAGCGTTCTTTCGGAGATTCACTATGAAATCAATCGCGTTCCTTCCACTTACTTTTGTTTGTCTTTTCACTTTTCCAGCATATGGATTTAATCTGCTTTTCCTTAAAGATGCCCCGGTGGCTGAATTTGATTCTGTGGACACAAGTCTGATGATCGAGAATTTTTATGATGCTTTGAATAACGGAGAGAGTGGCGTTGCCAGTCGTTGGGAGAATGAGGATACGGGACACTCGGGCGCTATTACACCACTGAATTTAGTGAAAGACGGAAATACAACCTGTCGAAACGTAAAAGTCGAAAATACTGCAACGAATAATTCAGGAACGTCTCATTTTAAATTCTGCAAGGAAGTCGGAGAAAAATGGTTGATATCTGAATAGACGCTGTTTTTAGTGTTTTTCCTGGATTTTAACTAGACGGATCTGATCAAAGGACTGTCGTCAGATAGTCTCCGTAAAAGCGTTGTAATTTTTAAGAAAGAGCTTCCAGAAGTTGTCTTTATGATCATAGGTAATCGATTAAATTTTTACTGGCCGTGCTTCGTCCTGACTTATACCGCAATGCATGCTCTTATTTTGCCCGAAGAAATCGGTAAGCAGGCGATTGAAGATAGCGGTGTGCTAAAAATATCGCCCTGAGCGATCGCAATTTTTGTTTCTCGGCTCTCTGATAAATCTGATTTCAACAGCACATACAGAGGTAGGGTGGTGGTGGAGTTGCTGGAGATCTGCGTAACTGGATTTCTGCTGATAGCAGCTATCGCCGGGGTCACCTCGCTGAAAGAAAAATAAGTCAGTGAAGATCTGATGACCAAATGAGACGGCGGGTTGCTGTCTCGAGTAATATTGCTTGTAGGGGAAATTGAAACTTGAATCTGAAAAATCAACTCAGATCCAAGTTTTTACAACTTACAACGTCTGTTTACCGATACGATAAAATGTTGTCGGTAAGAGATGTATTACTACTTATTCAGGTACAACGTTGTTGGCACATGGACCTTTTTGCCCCTGTCCAACTTCAAATTCTACCGCTTGACCATCGTTCAGTGTTGCGTAACCGCCACCACTTCTGATTTCTGAATGGTGAACAAACAGATCCTTGCCACCATCATCAGGTGTAATGAAACCGTAACCCTTGTCCGCATTGAACCACTTAACTTTACCTTTGCTCATATTTACTCTTTGTTTTGA
>JAIBDK010000440.1 GCA_024679435.1 Gammaproteobacteria bacterium
GTTTCGCTGTGAATGGTAGCTTTGTTCTCCTGGCCGGGTTCTCGCAATCTTGCGCATAGGTCGATAATTCCTGGAAAGACGTATTTACCCGCAGCATCAATTTTCTTGTCTGGATTAAAGTCAGATGGCGGATCTCCTACACCTGCAATGAAACCGTCTCTGATGTAAACATCACATACTTTGTTGACGCCGTTGGCGGGATCAACAACATGTCCGTCTTTAATTAGTATTGTCATGGTCGCTCCTCCTGTCCACCCATGAGTGTGGCCATAATAGACATCCGCACGGCTATTCCGTTGGTGACCTGATCGAGGATTACAGATTGATTGCCGTCAGCGACTCGAGAGGATATTTCAAGACCCCGATTGATCGGACCCGGATGCATTACAATCGCATCCGGGCGGGCTAGAGCGAGTTTTGCCTGAGTTAATCCATAGCGATTGAAATATTCCTGCTCGCTGGGGATCAATTGTCCGTTCATTCTTTCTCTTTGAATGCGAAGCATCATAATGACGTCGATGTCTTCTAGTCCCTGTTCCATGTTGCTGGTATTAGTAACACCCAGAGACTCGATTTCAGTAGGAATTAAAGTGCGGGGTCCGATAACTCTGACTTCTTTGGCGCCCAGCACATTTAGAGCATGGATTTGTGACCTGGCTACCCGTGAGTGCAGAATGTCGCCAACTATGGCAACCCGCAGTTTCGAGAAATCGTCTTTCGCCTGGCGAATTGTAAACATGTCCAGCATCGCCTGGGTAGGATGGGCATGTCTGCCGTCTCCAGCGTTGATTACTTTCACATGATCCGGTAAGTGAGTGGCAATTAAATGAGCTGCGCCACTGGCGCTGTCTCGGACAACAAAAAGATCGGTGTGCATGGCTTCCAGAGTCCGTACCGTATCAAGGATGCTTTCACCCTTGGAAGTCGACATTCTGGCTGCATTCATATTGATAACATCAGCTGACAGGCGTTTGCCGGCAATCTCAAAGGTGGTCCGCGTTCGAGTGCTGGGCTCGAAGAACAGATTAACCATAGTTTTACCCCGCAACAGAGGTATTTTCTTGATTTTCCGTTCGCCGAAAGTGATAAAAGAATTTGCGGTATCTAGAATATTTTCCAGAGTTTTTCTGGGTAGTCCATTAATGGTTAGAAAGTGTCTAAGTTTGCCGTTTTCGTCGAATTGTATAGTGCTGTCTGTATGGATCATATTCATCTAAAAACTAGACCTTCTCGCTTGTGTCAATAATGTTCAGAGACAGCGTTCCGTTATCGTTGGCAAGCTTTGCCTGCTGGTTGCTGGTCAGTTCCATTGTTTGGCCGATATAGTCTGCCTGAATAGGGAGTTCATGCCCGGGTCGATTGATTAAAACGCCGAGTCGCACCATAGATGGTCGCCCATAAGAAAAAATCTCGTTGAGCGCTGCTCTGATGGTGCGACCGGTGTAAAGCACATCGTCAATCAGCACTATATTCCTGTTCTCGATTTCCATAGGCAGTTCCGAGGATCGGACTTCGGGGTTCAGTCCAACCCTGCTGAAATCGTCCCGGTAAAATGAAATATCGAGTGATCCCAGTGGTTCTTCTAATTCAAGCGTGTCGTGCAGTTTTTGTGCGACCCAGACGCCGCCGGTATGGATTCCGATCAGTACCGGGTTGTCCAGATTTTCTGATGCAATCTGTTCCGCCATCTGGTTAATAAGTCTGTCAATGTCTGCGGCGTTCGGCATGTCTCAATTGTCCCCGAAATAGGTTTCAAGAATCAACTGCGCAGCGAGGTTATCTCGCATTGAAATGTGTTTTTTACTGATTTTTTTCCTATCAGGAGTCATGTTCTTGATTATTCGATCAGCTTCAGTACTGGTCAGTCTTTCGTCTACGTAAATAACGTCCAATTTAACCCGCTCGGACAGTGATGCTCCAAACCTGCGGGCCCTTCGGGAAATTTCTGTTTCCTTACCGTCCATTGATATAGGCAGGCCGACTACGAGTAAATGAGGTTTCCATTCGTAGATTATTTTTTCGATTTCCCGCCAGTCAGGTTTGGAACCCCTGGAAACAACGGTGACAAGGGGGTGGCTGGTTTTAGTGATGGTATTGCCGGTTGCTATGCCTATTCGCTTTGAACCAAAGTCAAATCCAAGTATTCGGGCATTGTTATTCATTCCGATAGTTGGTTATGCATGCCCTACATCCTGAGATATCCACTGGATGTTAACACCCAGCAAATGGGCAGCAGATTACTGAGGTGGTGGACGTCAATCTGCTAGGGAGACTGCGTGTAGAGTCGCTGCAGGTGCTGTTGCAAGAATTGTTTTAAAAAATAAACTTGGTTCAAAATTCAATACAATA
>JAIBDK010000234.1 GCA_024679435.1 Gammaproteobacteria bacterium
CGGTAACTTCGTCCCAGGATAGTTTGTCTGCATCTCCTGCCTCATGAATACGTATAGCATGTGTCATTGTCTGTTCCTGTGCGAGTCTATGAATGTTAAAGTTGCCAGCGTTATTGGTTAACCTTGTTGCTTTTTGCCGTAATTTTTTTCTTGGGATCGTAGAAAGGTTTGGCCGTTATTTTTACTGAGCGGCTATGACCCTGAACATTAAGGTCGAGAATTGTGTCTAAATCAGAACAGTCAATATTCACCATCCCCAGAGCGATGTTTTTTTCTAGCCTGGGTGAGTATACCGCAGAGGTGATTTTACCTGCAGTTTGGCCGTTGTGCGTCAGGTGCCAGAATTCACCGTTCGGATTTTCTAGAGGAGGTCCGAAAATTTCTATTCCTACCTGTTTTTGGGTGACGCCGGAATCGTAAATTTTCTGCAATGCTTTTTTGCCGACAAACTCTGCATCCATCTGCAAATCAACCAGCCGCTCAAGGCCGACTTCAAATGGATTGTTTTCAATAGTTAAATCTGCAACATAGGACAGCATGCCGCCTTCAATTCGCCTAATGGTCGACGTATGTCCGGGGTGTAGTCCCATAGGTGCGCCGGTAGCCATTAGCAGTTCCCATAAATCGTTACCCCGCCTGGAGTCTCTGAGAAAGATTTCGTATCCCAGTTCACTGCTCCAGCCGGTGCGTGACACAATCAGCGGGATGCCATCCAGCTCACATTCTTGAAACCAATAGTATTTCAGGTCATCTATCCAGTTTCCAAATAACGCCCGCATAATATCCTGAGATTTCGGCCCCTGAAGCTGAAGCGGTGATACGTCCGGCTCGGTAATTGTAACCTCCATACCGGAATGAATCTGGACCCCTTTTGCCCACAGCAGAACATCACTGTCTGCCAATGAGAGCCAGAAATGGTTATCTGACAGCTTCAACAAGACGGGATCATTGATGATGCCGCCATCGTTATCGGTGATAAAGACATATTTGCATTGGCCAACCTGACAATTTGACAGATTTCGGGGGGTCAGATACTGGACAAAACGAGCCGCATCGGGGCCAGTTATTTCCACCTGACGTTCAACCGCGACATCACATAAAATAGCATCATTTACCAAATTCCAGAAATTTTGTTCCGGATCACCGAAGCTTCTGGGTATGTACATGTGATTGTAGACGGAATAACCCTTTGCGCCCCACTTTTCAGTGGAGTCGAAATAAGGGGATTTGCGAATCTGGGTCCCGAAGCCAACCTGCCCGGCGGTATTGTTGTTGGTCATGAAAAAGGTAAAAAATGGTTAAATTAATTGTTCAATACTGCGAGTGGCACGATACTAATCGAAGCGCAGGTTATTTACTACGATTCAGTCTGACCCATTGATGAAGTTGGCTCTCATTCATGGCTCCTGAAATTCTCTGAACTTCCCGGCCGTTTTCAAAAAGCGCCAAGGTGGGTATAGATCGAATATTGTAATCTATGCCGGATTGCTGGTTTTCTTCAGTGTTAAGTTTCAGGCATATGATCTGATCGGATTGTTTTTCAGCAAATTTCTGATAAGTAGGTGCAAAAATTTGGCAGGGGTTGCACCATGGTGCCCAGAAATCAACCAGAACGGGTAAACCTGAATGTTTCACATAGCGTTTGATTGCTGAGCTGTTAACTTCTAATGGTTCTCGGCTAAGCAGCAGTGCTCCGCATTTTCCGCATTTTGCTTTCGAAGCAGACTTGCTCCGGGCAAACTGGTTGATGGAACGGCATGCGGGGCAGACTAGTTTTATGTTTTCCGTCACGTTAATTTTTATGGTCAAGATATAATGATTGCTCTACGGTAAATCTGGCGCCAGATTGTATGATTTCAAGCGAGTAAAATAAGACAGGACAGAACCATGAATCCCATCGGCCACGATGGTATAATGGCGAGCTACCTTCATCCACAGCCCCCTGTCTTACAATCAGGTTGCTGGATTTTGATAAATGCAAGTCTGATAATGCCCTCACTGATTCAAATTTCGAATCTCTGCAAAACCTATGACGATGGTTTTGTTGCCTTGGAGAACATAAATCTGGATATTCAGGAAGGCGAAATCATTGCGCTTCTTGGCCCTAACGGTGCGGGAAAAACGACATTAATCAGTGTTATTTGCGGTATCGTTAATCTCGGTACCGGCAGCGTCACTGTAGGGGGCTACGACATCATCCGGAACTATCGAGCAACCCGAGAGTTGATTGGTCTGGTGCCCCAGGAATTGTCTACCGACGCATTTGAAAGCGTGTTTGATACGGTTTCGTTCAGTCGGGGTTTGTTTGGTAAGGCCCCGGATTCCGTTCATATTGAGAATACACTCAAGGCATTATCGCTCTGGGATAAAAAGGACAATCGGATAATGGAGTTATCTGGCGGAATGAAGCGGCGGGTGATGATCGCCAAGGCATTATCCCATGAGCCCCGAATACTGTTTCTGGATGAGCCGACGGCCGGTGTGGATGTAACTTTAAGAAAGGAGATGTGGGAGTTGATCCGCAAGCTTCGGGACACTGGGGTAACAATTATTCTTACCACGCACTACATTGAAGAAGCTGAAGATATTGCCGACAGGGTGGGGGTGATCAGCAAGGGAAATATTATTCTGGTTGAAGAAAAGAAAGAATTGATGAGGAAGTTGGGGCAAAAACAGTTGATTCTGGATTTGCAGAAGCCAGTCTGCATTCTGCCAGAGAGCCTTTCGCAATATGACCTTGAGATTGTCGATGACGGAATGCAGCTAATTTTTACCTACGATACGCAGAAAGATCGCACCGGCATAACCGCATTGCTTGGGAGTCTCGGGGAGGCCGGTATCAAATTTCGCGATCTAAATACCAGGCAAAGCTCTCTTGAAGACATATTTGTAAATCTGGTTGAGAAGTCTAAATGAATCTTAACGGAATAAAAGCAATTTACATGTTTGAAATGACCCGTGCATGGAGAACTGTTTTCCAAAGTTTGATATCGCCAGTAATATCTACTTCGTTATATTTTGTTGTTTTTGGGTCTGCGATCGGCTCTCGGATAACCGAAGTGGAAGGGGTTTCCTACGGCTCATTTATTGTTCCGGGATTGATCATGCTGTCGCTTATGACCCAGAGTGTCTCTAATGCGTCATTCGGAATATTTTTTCCTAAATTCACGGGGACGATTTATGAAATTCTGTCAGCTCCAATTTCTTATCTGGAAATCACTATCGGCTATGTCGGGGCGGCGGCAACAAAGTCCCTTATCGTTGGGCTGGTTATACTGGCAACAGCAGGTTTGTTTGTGCCCATCGAGATAGCGCATCCGGGCTGGATGATTCTTTTTCTTGTGCTGACCTCGTTAACTTTTAGTCTGTTTGGTTTTCTTATCGGAATCTGGGCGGACAATTTCGAGAAATTACAGATCATTCCATTGTTGGTCGTAACGCCGCTGGTGTTTCTTGGGGGCAGCTTCTATTCTGTAAACATGCTTCCGGAAATCTGGCAAAAGATTACTTTGCTCAATCCGGTTCTGTATCTGGTCAGCGGATTTCGGTGGAGTTTTTATGAGATTGCTGATGTTGAGGTATCAACCAGCCTTTCTATGATCTGCGTGTTTTTGATGGTATGTATTTTTCTGGTTTGGAGAATATTTAAAACCGGGTATAAACTGAAGCAGTAGTGTTGATTGGGTTTCTTGTTTATCGGGATATTTGACAATTTATTGAGCCTGGCCTGTGTCTAACCAAAACTTTTATATCGTGGCAACTGAGTCGGGTGCAGAAAATCCGGCAATTCCAACCTGGGCGTGTGATGCGCTTAATCCTGCAGGGCTGGATCTTCAGTGCAAAGGTAATATTGAAAGACTCGAGCTTGAAAACGTACCTGGTGCTTTTCAATTGACCGGAGTATTGTCCTCAGCTGAATGTGAAAGGTTGGTTGTCATCACAGAATCGTTAGGTTATGTCCCCGATGCGGCGGTTTCGTTGCCCAGGTCGGTACGCCATAATGACAGCCTGACCTGGGTCGTTGACGACTTAACTTCTGATTTGATATGGGCAAGGTGTGGGTCTTTTATTGATCGGAATAATCACCTTTTCTATGATCGTAAAGCGTGTAGTTTGAATAACAGGTTTCGGTTTTATCGATATAAAAAAGGTGACTATTTCAACCCACACACGGATGGATCATGGCCGGGAAGCAGGGTGGTGAACGGGCAGTTGGTTCACAATGCGTTTGTTGACCGTTGGAGTCAATTGACCTTATTGTTATTCCTTAATGAGAATTTTGAAGGCGGTAGTACGGAGTTTCATGTCCGAACTCAAAACGAAAAAGCGCCTGATACTGTTGCTGTGAGGACGCCCCGGGGAGGGGTTTTGTGTTTTCCCCACGGTACTCATCCCATGCATTGTTTGCATAGTTCCGGTCCTGTGACTAGCGGAGTTAAATATATTATTCGCTCTGATGTGCTTTTTGAAATCTAGAGAAAATTCAGCGATATGAGTATGTTC
>JAIBDK010000096.1 GCA_024679435.1 Gammaproteobacteria bacterium
ATAAACTTCTGACCGACCAGTTGCTGCTCACGAAAAACATCAATCAATCGGAATCGCACTTCATACTGATTATTTCCAATATTGATCACCTTTCCCACCACCAAAGCCTCAGCTTTGATTAACCGCCAGTCCTTGTACTGAACCGATTTAAGGTCGTGGGGCCGACTCAATTGGGATGAGCGCGGAATCGTCTCAAAACGCCCGCTAAAGCCGAGATCGGATTCGATAACATCCGCCAATTGGGTTTCGCCCTGACTCACACCGTCCATGGAAAACGGCACGATAGCGATGGGAATGCCCGCTGCGGTCCCCTGGTTAACCTCAATAGTCAGCACCGCGTGGCTCGGCAACGTGTAACAAATCGCAACCAGCAACATAAGAGTTTGTAATAAATATCGCGCTTTACTTAACATTCTAAAAATCATCCGGATTAAACAGTAGGTCAAATTCGTTAATATGTTCATAATATTTTGGATCGGCGGGAAAAGGTAACGGAGAAGCCTTTTTTACCGCCAACTCGGCGGACTGATCAAAGAACGAGTCGCCACTGCTTTTTACCACATTTGCCGACAGCACATCACCATTTCGAGAAACTTTAACCCGTATCGTTGCTTTAAGGCCCGAACGACTGTTTAGCGGTCTTCTCCAGTTGTTTTCAACAGCAGCTGCAATTCTATCTACCAACGCAGACATCGCGTTTGCCGCATCAGCTTGAACCCGGGCAGCCTGTTCCGCTTCAAGCTGTTTTTTTAATGCTTCTTCAGCTTTTTTTCTCTCTTCAGCTTCTTTTCGTTTCTTCTCCTGTTCCGCCTTTTTTTTCTTTTCAGCCTGCTCTTTTTTCAGGGCTTCTTCTTTTTTCTTCTTTTCATCCGCTTTCTTTTTTTCCTCAGCTTTTTTCTTCTTCTCCGCTTCCAGCTTTTTCTTTTCGGCCTGTTCTTTCTTCAAGGTTTCTTCTTTTTTCTTCTTTTCTTCCCGCTTTTTTTGTTCCTCCTGTTCCTGTTTTTCTTTTTCTTTCTTCTTACGTTCGACTTCAAGCTGCTCCAGCTTCTTCTCCTCTTCCTGCTTAAGTTTCAGCTTTTCAAGCTCTTCTTTGGCCTTTTTTTCGTCTTCAAGTTTTTTCTTCTGGAGATCCACCTGTTTGGTCATTTCTTTCGCTGAAATAACCTGAGCTTGAATCGGCTTTACCGAACCTCGCTTGGCTTTATTCTCAGAATACGGCCACCACAACCCCACCAGCAGCGCGGCTATAAGAATTCCATGCACCACGATGGTGAACATCGCCGACTTACTGAAATGGACTATTTCTATGATTCGTTGCTTCATACCCAGAAAAAACTCATCTGCATACCCGATCAGGACTCCGGGGGTTCAGTAATAAGACCCACGGATTTAACACCTGCGCGCTGCAGAAGAACCATTGCCTGCACAACATATTGATAGCTGGCATCGCCATCTCCCCGAACCATAAACGGCAATTTCGGGTTTCTCTCAAGCACCGCACGGGCCTTTATTTCAATTTCCCGATCGCTGGCCACTTCTTCTTCGTCATCGTTGACATAAAAACGCCCATCGGCATCCACGGTAACCACAAAAGGCTCTTCATCCGGGTTTTCCATTGGCTTGGCATCGGCATCTGGCAGATCCACGGTCACTCCGGTGCTGAGTAAGGGTGCGGTCACCATAAATATGATCAGCAGTACCAGCATCACATCAATATAGGGCACCACATTAATCTCTCCCATGAGACGTTTCTTTCTTCCATATCGAGAAACTGCCATTGCCACTATCTCCCGAGATCCTGACGGCTTACGATACTGAGAAATTCTTCCATAAATATTTCATAGCGACTGCTCAACCGCTCCGCAGTATTGGCAAACTTGTTATAGGCGATAACTGCCGGAATTGCCGCGAACAAACCCATCGCTGTGGCGATCAATGCTTCAGCAATACCGGGAGCTACCGTCGCGATAGTAACCTGCTGCATTCCACTCAATGACTGAAATGAATTCATAATCCCCCAAACCGTTCCAAACAGCCCGACATAGGGACTTGTGGACCCCACCGTTGCCAGAAACGGGAGATGCAGTTCAAGATTTGCCATTTCCCGACTCATGGCAACACGCATCGACCGATGGACGCCATCCACCATGTGTGCTCGATCAACATTGGGCTTCTGCGCGAGACGGTTAAATTCTTTGAACCCGGCGATAAAAATATTGGTTATTCCTTCTGGCTCCCTTTCTCCACCGCTCCACTCCTGATAAATCTTTCGCATTTCGCCCCCGGACCAAAACTGATCCTCAAACTCGTTAGCAATGGCGTTCCAGCGTTTGAAAGACGTCCTCTTTCGATCAATCATATACCATGACACAACCGATGCGAGAAGTAACATCAACATGACCAGTTGAACCGGTAGGCTGGCATCTATGATGAGACTTAAAATGGAGTGATCCGGGGAAATGTTGCTTTCTATGGGCATTTGTTTTGATTTAAGTTATTGGGTTTTGGGGACTTTAGTAGACTCACACCGGGCAGCATCAAAACACGACCTGATATTTTGCGGGATTCTACAGGGTTTAAAAGTTTCGCTGTTAATCGTTGCTAAATTCACGCTGGCCTGCACCAGACACTTACCTTCTTTTAATACTTCGTGCAAAAACATCACCGTTGCGGCGCGCATTTTTTGAACTTTCAGGGTCACCTGTAACTCATCATCCAGTCGCGCCGGAAAAAGATATTTTATGCGCGCGTCCGTTACCACAAACAGAACGTTGTAGTTCCGGGCCAGTAACGACAGGGGGAAGCCATGCTGGCGGAGATACGCATTTCTGGCACGCTCCATGTAGCCCAGATAGTTACCGTAGTACACCACGCCACCGGCATCAGTATCTTCATAGTTTATGTGCACAGGAATCGAGAATAACCGGTTATCCTGATGAGCATCTTTTTCATTCTTAAGCACTGGCTCCAAAATCAAAATACCCGCAGAACTGTAAAGCGAATGGATGAACTGACGCTGAATCGTGGTTGCTGTGAACAAGCGGATTGCATCAATTATTTCGCAGGATCATTTGAGAAAAGTTCCTGCTGCCGACTCACAACCTCCGCAGGTATATCTATGCCCAGATGTCGCCATGCAGTACGGGTTGCAACACGCCCCCGGGGCGTTCGCATCAAATACCCCTGCTGAATGAGATAGGGCTCGACAACATCTTCGATGGTGCCTCTCTCCTCGCCTATAGCCGCTGCGATACTGTCTATGCCCACCGGACCACCATCAAATTTCTGCATAATAGCAATTAAAAAATTTCGGTCGAGCTGATCCATGCCAAGACTATCCACTTCAAGCATATCCAGCGCCCGGTTGGAAATTGATTCTGTTAGTTTGCCATCTCCTTTTACCTCGGCATAATCGCGAACCCGTCGCAACAATCGATTAGCAATTCTTGGGGTACCGCGGGAACGCATAGCAATGGCGCTAACGCCGTCTGCATCATAATCCACGTTCAGCAATCTTGCGGAGCGCTCAACAATCAGGGTTAGTTCCGCAGTGGAATAAAACTGGAGTCGCTGGACAATACCAAAGCGGTCTCGAAGCGGAGAAGTCAACAACCCTGCTCGTGTGGTCGCACCTACCAATGTAAAAGGCGGCAAATTCAACTTAATAGACCTGGCTGCCGGCCCGTCTCCAATCATTATGTCCAAATGAAAATCTTCCAGAGCAGGATACAGTATCTCTTCAATGGCCGGGCTCATTCGATGAATTTCATCGATAAAAAGGACATCACCAGACTCAAGGTTAGTCAGTATCGCGGCCAGATCCCCAGCCTTCTCCAGGACCGGGCCTGAAGTCTGCCTGAGCTTGGCGCCCATTTCCTGAGCCAAAATATAAGCAAGGGTTGTTTTGCCAAGTCCAGGTGGTCCAAAAACCAGGACATGATCCAACGCCTCTTCACGTTGCTTAGCGGCCTGAATGAAAATTTCCAGCTGCTCGCGGGTACTTTCCTGACCAATAAAATCTTTTAAGGTCGATGGTCGCAGACTACGCTCAAACATCTGCTCCTGAGACGTGTCCCCGTCATTATCCGTCGCCAGAAGTGGGTTGGCTTCGCTCATCGCTGGTCACTCATCTCGAATCATTCACCTTTTACTGAGAAACTGTAGCGCGTTTCTAATCAGGTCATCGCGCTTTTCACTTTGATCTTTAATCGCATCCACTGCCCGACTGGCTTCTACGGGTTTATAACCCAGTGCAATTAAGGCACCTATGGCATCCTGAACCGGATTATCTACCCCCGTCAGCGTAGCCGGCTCACCCGGCAAAGCGTCAGCGATATCAAAACCCACGATACGATCTCGCATATCTATAATCATTCTTTCCGCGGTTTTCTTGCCAATACCGGGTACCCGGGTCAGGGTAGCGGCATCTTCATTCTGAATGCAAGTTACAAATTCCGTTGTGCTCAGGGTGGATAAAATTGCCAGCCCAACGCGAGGGCCGACCCCATTTATTTTCAGCAAACTGCGAAACAACTCCCGTTGCCCCTGATCCGAAAATCCATACAACAATTGGGCATCTTCCCTGACCACCAAATGCACATATAACGATACCGGCTCAAGCTCTGCGGGCAAATCGTAGAAAGTAGACATCGGTGCTTCCAGCTCATAGCCAACACCATTCACATCCAACAGCAAAAACGGCGGCTGTTTCTGGAGCAGACTCCCTTTAAGAAAACCAATCATAGTCTGATTCTCGGGACTCGAAAATGTAACGGAATATTGAGTGAATTCACTATCATACTGAAAGCATATTGCATCATGATGCGGATAATAACTTTTCCTCTACCTGCGCAGTATGAATATGACAAATAGCGCAGGCCAGGGCATCGGCTTCATCCGACTGGGGAGTCTGGGTCAAGCCCAACAAGGCTCGCACCATATGCTGAACCTGTTCTTTCTTTGCATTGCCTGAGCCCACCACCGAGCGCTTAATCTGCAATGCACTGTATTCAGCAACGCTGCGGTCCATCACCACAGCAGAACAAATCGCACTTCCCCGGGCTTGTCCAAGCACTAAAGCTGATTTGGCATTATTAGCCATGAACACCTGCTCAATGGCCACGGAGTCAGGGTTAAATTCAGAGATAATGTCACTGACTCCACGATAAATTTGACCTAATCTCAGCGGCAAGGGTTCGTTACCCATTTTAATTCTCCGATAAGCAATTGAGCGGATGCCTTCTCTTGTGGATTCGACAATACCAAGTCCAGTGTTACGGGAACCCGGATCGATTCCCAACACCCTCATTAATTGGCCTCTACGAAACTGGCATTGGTAAACACATCCTGCACATCATCCAAATCCTCAAGCGCATCGATAAGCTTCATCACCTTTTCAGCCTCTTCACCCCTTAATTCGGTCTCAGTAGAAGGTCTCTGAATCAACTCCGACATTTCAGCCTCCAGACCCGCATCTTTCATTGCCTGCTCAACCTGATGAAACATCTCCGGGGGCGTTACCACCTCGATCATACCGTCTTCACTCTCAATGTCTTCAGCACCGGCCTCCAGCGCCACATCCATGATCTTCTCTTCATCATCGCTTGAAAATACAATGGATCCAATTTTATTGAACAAATAAGAAACCGATCCATCGGTACCCAAATTACCACCATGTTTGGTAAAGGCATGCCGAACTTCGCTTACCGTGCGGTTTTTATTATCCGTTGCACACTCCACCAGAACCGCAACACCGTTGGGTCCATATCCTTCATAACGAATTTCGACGATATCATCGCCTTCCAGCGCACCACTACCACGTTTTACCGCCCGCTCAATGGTGTCTCGGGTCATGTTCGCAGAAAGGGCCTTGTCTATGGCAGCGCGCAATCTTGGGTTGGCATCTGAATCTCCACCTCCAATCCGGGCGGATACGGTGATTTCCTTAATCAGCTTGGTAAAAGCCTTTCCTCTCTTGGCATCCTGGGCAGCTTTCCGAAATTTAATATTCGCCCACTTACTATGACCCGCCATATAAATACCAGCCTCAAAACTGCAAAATTTTACTGTTAAAAGTCAAAAATACCGTAATCGCCGGAAGATTTGAGCACGACTTCAGCAACGTCGTTCCGACCTACCGAATGAAGTCCGAATCATAACATTTGCATCAAGCACAGACCACGCTCTATGTGACCCAAACCCGGTTTTAAAATATTACTCTTAATGAGCCCTGAAACAATAACCGGGTAGATTTCAGGCAATACAAGGAACCCTATTCTGTTTCAACAGTCACCTGTTTACGCAATCTCAGACCAAGATCCCGAAGCTGGGTTTCGTCGACCCGATTGGGTGCTTGTGTCAGCATGCAAGACGCTTTTTGGGTTTTCGGAAAGGCAATAACATCCCTGATTGAATCAACACCACTCATCATTGCAACCAAACGATCAATACCGAAGGCGATACCCCCGTGCGGAGGTGCACCATACTTCAGAGCTTCCAGCAAAAATCCAAACTTGGCCTCTGCTTCAGCGTCATCGATACCAAGCACGTTGAGAATTCGCTGTTGTAATTCGGATTGATGGATACGAATCGAACCCCCACCTATTTCGGTGCCGTTCAATACCATATCATAGGCTCGGGATAAAACTTTGCCCGGATCGCTTTCCAGCAGCTCTTCGTGCTCCGGCTTCGGCGCGGTAAAGGGATGATGCAACGAACTCCAGCGCTGACCGCCTTCATCCCATTCCACCAGAGGGAAATCGACCACCCACACTGGTTTCCAGGCATCTTCAACGATGTCCATATCACGGCCGACTTTCAGGCGAAGCGCGCCTAAAGCGTCATTAACAATGGTTTCTTTATCGGCACCAAAGAAAATCAAATCACCGGTTTGCGAACCGGTCCGCTCTATAATAGCTTCAATCACCTCGTCAGAAAGAAACTTCAAAATAGGAGACTGCAGGCCTTCTCTGCCCTTAACCACATCATTTACCTTGATGTAGGCCAGCCCCTTGGCACCATATTGGCTCACAAATTCCGTATACCCGTCAATCTGGGCGCGGGACAATCTATTGCCGTCCGGTACCCGCATCGCCGCGATTCGCCCTCTCGGATCGTTTGCGGGACCCGAAAAAACCTTGAACTCAACCTCCCGCATCAGATCGGTAATTTCGGTCAGCTCCAGAGCAATTCTCAAATCCGGTCTGTCGATACCAAACCGGGCAACGGCTTCCTGATGAGACATTTGCGGAATAGGATCGGGTAGATCAACGTCGAGGATGACTTTAAAACACTGTCTAATCATTTCTTCCATCATCGACATCACCTCTGACTCGTCCATGAAAGACACCTCAACATCGAGCTGAGTAAATTCTGGCTGACGATCAGCGCGCAAGTCTTCATCACGGAAGCATCTCGCAACCTGATAATAACGTTCAAATCCGGCAACCATTAACAGTTGCTTAAACAATTGAGGGGACTGCGGTAAGGCAAAAAACTCACCCGGGTGTGTTCTGCTGGGCACCAGATAATCCCTGGCACCTTCCGGCGTAGATCGAGTAAGGATAGGTGTTTCCAGCTCGACGAATTCCCGTTGCTCAAGAAACGATCTTAGATTCGAGATGATCTGGTGGCGGCGACGAAGAGTGAACTGCATTCCCGGTCGGCGAAGATCGAGAAAACGGTACTTCAAGCGCGTGGCTTCGCCAATTTCATCCTCATCCATCTGAAAAGGCAAGGGTTCTGAACGGCTCAGCAATTCAATACTGTCCGCCATAATTTCAATTTGCCCGGTGGACAGATCGTTGTTAGCTGTTCCTTCCGGACGCTTGCGAACCCGACCCGAAATAGAAAGCACAAACTCATTTCGCGAGTTGTCTGCAACCGCAAAGGGAGCAGGATAATCCGGATCGGCAACGACCTGAACACGACCGGAACGATCTCTCAAATCAATAAATATTACCCCGCCATGAT
>JAIBDK010000102.1 GCA_024679435.1 Gammaproteobacteria bacterium
ATCGCAAGTCAGAGAAATGACGAAACTACCGCTCTCGAATCACTTTCCCGTGCAGCCTATCAGTCTAGAGATAAAAGAATTATTGCTGAAGCTATCCAGCTTGCAATGCAGACAGAAAATTATCAACAAGCTAGCGAGCTTGCCCGCTTACTCAATAGCATCGATCCAGACAACTACAGGGTCATCCTGTTTCTCGCCAAAGCCCAGTTTGAACTTGTAGAGTCCGAACACGCATTGACGCTGTTAATTGAACTGGCATCCCGGCAGGACAAAGATCGCCTTTACGTATTCCATGAAATTGCTTCTTTGCTCTCTGAGCAGAACAAAGACAACATCCTCGACATGTATTTCGCCCAACTGGAACCCCATAAAGACAGCCCTCAAGCAAACATGGTGGGAACACTTGTCGCCTTCAGGCTGGAGGACCCGGATTATTTCAGCCATTCCGTAGAGACGACCCTGGAGCTGTCTCCAGGATGGGAAGCACCGGCGATTTTGAAACTGACTTACCTCTCCGGAAAAGATATTGAACTTGCTCGGTCTTACGCCAACACCTACCTCGAAAAATACCCCGAGCAGGAAAGATTCAGACTTCAGTATGCGCGAACCCTGATCCAGAGTGAAAGCTATGATGATGCCCTGAACCAACTGGACACCATCCTGGCTGTAAATGCAGATTCCCTGGATGCGTTGTTTTCATCCGGATTATTGTTCATAGATCGCAACGATCTTGACTCTGCTCGATTTAGGCTAGAACGATATTTTGCACTGGATAGTCAAAACGATCAGGTTAGATTGTATCTCGCCGATATCGAAATCTCGGATAACAATTATTCCGAAGCCGCCCGTTACCTTTATGGCGTTGCTCCGGGCCGATTTTATCTCGAAGCTCAGATTAAACTGGCACAGGTTTTTGCGGAACAAGGTGACCTGGAGGCGGGAATCCGTCATCTTGAACAAATAGAGACAGCTGACGAAGAAGAGAGGTCAAGAGTATTACTTGAACAAGATTTCCTGTTCCGAAAATTTGACATGCTCGACAAAGCGAAAGAAACACTGGATGCTGGTCTTGAACGATTTCCAGAAAACCCCGACCTTCTATACAACCGGGGACTGCTCGCCGCCCAGATGGAGTTACTGGAACTCCATGAAAAAGACATGAGAAAGCTCATTCAAATCCAACCGGAAAATGCCCACGCCTACAATGCGTTGGGATACACCCTGGCTGATAAAACACAACGGCTCGATGAAGCCATGGAGCTGATTACCCGAGCAAATGAACTGTTACCCGACAACCCTTTTATTCTCGACAGTATGGGCTGGGTACATTATCGGCTAGGAAATAATGCTGAGGCAATCCGGTTTCTTAAACTGGCTCTGGATGGAAGGCAGGATGCCGAGATCGCAGCCCATCTTGGGGAAGTTCTATGGGCATCAGGAGAACAGGAAGAGGCCCGGAGTATCTGGGAGCAGGGTACACAATGGGCACCGGATAACAACATTCTCAAGGAAACCATCGACCGACACTCCAACACCCAATCCGGGTTTTATGAACCTGGAAAAGTTCAGACCTTTGCCATAATCCACAAACTGCCACAACGTAGATCCATACGAGAAATACGCATTTGAGCTGGTCGGTTGGAGAAAGGTTTCAGCCGTTCCACTTTCTTTTTCTTATCTTTACTATCCTGCTACACGGTTGCGCCAGCACTTACAGTGATAACAACGCGAGAATTTCTGATACAGATGCCGCTAAGGAACACAGAGACGCAAAATGGAATGAGCTGCAACAGTTAAATCTAAAAATTCAAAGTTGGTCTCTCAAAGCCAAAATTGGAGTAAAAAGCGGGCGCAAAGGAGGTTCCGCAACACTAAACTGGGATTATAATAATCCCGCTCAGAGTATCGAATTGTACGGGCCTTTTGGCGGTGGACGTGTCCATATTTCGGTGAACGAAAAGACTGCGACATTAAAAGATACCAAAGGCCGGGTAATTCAAGGAGAATCAGCACAAGATGTCCTGTTTCAGCGTTTAGGATGGCATATCCCGTTTGAGGAACTGATACTATGGTCGCGGGGTCTGCCCAACGAAGGGGCTACCAATATTGTCACTGATGGCTATGGCCGGCTGCAAAGCCTGAATCAGGGTATCTGGCATGTGGAATATCTAGAGCACAAAACAACAAACAACTATACATTACCGCGTAAGCTGACCATATCATCTCTCCCCGGAAAACTGGAAGTATACGATGATGACGGAAACTATCTCGGCGACCAGTTCATCGTCAAGGTCATCTTCAAACGCTGGTGGGATATCAAACCGGGTTAATCCGTGCAAAAGCCTCCAATCTTTGATGCATTTAGCGTCAAATCCTACGCCAAGATAAATCTGTTCCTGCACGTTACCGGTCGCAGGAAGGATGGATACCATTTGTTAGAAACCGTATTCCAATTCCTCGACATAAAAGACACATTAACGTTCAGCCCTGCTTATGGGCATCAAGTCACACGCATAGATGAACATGAATTTGATATTCCGGCAAACGACCTGATAATCCAGGCAGCCAACCTTCTGAAAAGTCAAACCGATGCCCGAGAGCTTCAGGGTGTAGACATAACCTTAAAAAAACGTATTCCCCCCGGAGCCGGGATGGGTGGAGGCAGTTCTAACGCGGCATCAACTCTGATCGCACTAAACAGAATCTGGAAACTTGGAAAATCCCAGGCTCAACTGCTCAAGCTTGCCGTAATGCTGGGCGCGGACGTTCCAGTATTTGTCCTTGGAAAATCCTGTTGGGCAACCGGAATAGGGGATGTTTTGGAGGCTTTTACACCCAAAGAGAAATGGTATTGTGTTTATGTTCCCACAGTATCGGTATCTACGGCAAAGATATTTGACGACCCAGGGCTGATCAGGAATCATCCTCATCTCTCCATGGATGATTATCCGTCTGCAGAAACTACTAATGACCTTGAAGCGGTTACCCGAACACTTTTCGATTCGGTCGAGGATGCTTTCGAATTGCTGGGTAAATACGGTAATCCAAGAATGAACGGAAGCGGTTCGTCTGTTTTTATTGCCTGCGAATCCAAAACTCATGCGCACCACATCAGAAATACGCTGCCATCAGGGGCGCCCTGCCTGATTACCCGGTCATTGAATACAATAGAACACTAAAACTGAACTTTGAAAGCAGAAAGTTAGAACAAATACAATCCGACACCCAGTCGGAAATCAGAACGTTTCACCCAGTTTATGTCTTGCCGCATACAATGCGATAAAGTCATACGCGATAAACGCGCCAAGCAGTGATGTGATATCTGCGTGATCATAGGGAGGAGAAACCTCTACCAGGTCCATACCCACAAGATTAAGACCGCGCAGGTTTCTCAGAATATGCAATATCTGCGGAGAACTCAAACCGCCGCAAACCGGAGTCCCAGTGCCCGGAGCGTAAGCGGGATCAACACAGTCAATATCGAAAGTCAGATATGTTTTGTTATTGCCGATGATACGGACTATTTCAGCAATAAGTGCATCTTCTCCGTTTCTATGAATCCAGTCTGCATAGAAAATATTAAACCCCATGGGAGCATCGTTGGTCGTTCTGATCCCTACCTGAACGGATTGTTGGGGAATAACCAGCCCTTCCTTTACCGCATGATAAAACATCGTTCCATGATCTATTCGCCCGTCTTCGTCATTCCAGGTATCCGTATGGGCATCGAAATGAAGCAGCGAGACCGGACCATGCTTTTTAACGTGGGCACGCAATACCGGTAAGGTTAAAAAATGATCACCACCCAAAGACAATACCGCTG
The DNA here is from genome assembly GCA_024679435.1 of Gammaproteobacteria bacterium. GTDB lineage: Bacteria > Pseudomonadota > Gammaproteobacteria > Arenicellales > Poriferihabitantaceae > JAIBDK01. The sequence continues at coordinate 3,824 of JAIBDK010000102.1, forward strand.
TATCGGTGTCAAGAATCGATTCAATATGCGATTGAATTTCGCGCGGCACCCTTTCCGGACGGCCATAATCAAATTGGCAGTCACCGTAATCCACAACCTTTTGCAGCTCTAGCGCATCGAATTCCCAGGGCCAGTTTCTCTGCCAGGCTACCTCAGTGGATGCAGCGCGAATTCCCCTTGGACCAAAACGGGTTCCGGGTCGATTGCTCGTGGCAGTATCAAAGGGAATTCCAGTTACGGCAATATCAGCCTCGGTTAAATCCTTTGTATATCTTCTTCTGGCAAAACTTAAGGCTCCGGAAAAATTGGGTTCCGGCACAACCCCCGACAAAGACTGGGCGGTAAACGCCTGATCAACGCTGTTCGACATAATTAAGTTTTGTATGAGTAATTTTTCAACGGTGAGTGTAACAAAATCTTTCTATTCTCAAGTCCCTTATTTACCTAAAGCCACAGTTATAGAATACAGAATCTACCCCGAATTCTCTGACCAGGAGTGCGATCCTCTCCGAAGAACCTGGTCATTGCCTCATAATTTCAACTCCCTGGAAGAGTTCTTTTTGTTTGATTTAATGTGGTTTTTGTTCAATTTTCCATTGACATAGGTGGCGCTCGCCATCAAAATACGGCGGTTTCCAAAGAGACCGTTTCTAAAACAATTATGCCCTGTTTTTGAACTAGATTTTCTCACTATACTGGTTAAGAAGTCTCTTGCAAAATATTGTTTTTTTAGATTTTTTTATTTTCTCGTCTACTGTATCGAAATTTAGCCATCGCTTTTTAAAATATCGCAAGCCCGACATTATTCTAGACATTATTGGGGTGTAGCCAAGTGGCCTAAGGCACCAGGTTTTGATCCTGGCATCCGGAGGTTCGAATCCTCCCACCCCAGCCATTAATCCAAGGTTAACAAATTATGGTATCACCGGAAAACCTGGCAATATTCTCAGGTAATGCAAATCCTGTGCTCGCAACTGAGATTGTTCAGGTTTTAGGATTACCTATGGGAAAAGCAACGGTCAGTCGTTTCAGTGACGGGGAGATCAATGTAGAAATAATGGAAAACGTTCGCGGACGTGATGTATTCATTATCCAGCCGACCTGTGCACCCAGCAATGATAATCTGATGGAGTTACTGGTGATGATCGACGCTATAAGACGATCATCTGCTGGCCGGATCACCGCAGTAATTCCTTATTTCGGTTATGCTCGGCAGGACAGGCGCCCGAGAACTGCACGTGTGGCCATTTCTGCCAAACTGGTTGCAGAAATGATCAGTGTTGCCGGGGCCGATCGTGTTTTGACTATGGATTTACACGCCGACCAGATTCAGGGATTTTTTGATATTCCCACTGACAACATATATGGTTCTCCGGTACTAATGAGTGAGCTTTGGAGAAAACAACTCCCCAATCCGATTATCGTATCTCCCGATGTGGGTGGTGTAGTTCGAGCCCGAGCAATGGCAAAGCAACTAGAAACAGGCCTTGCCATCATTGATAAAAGACGCCCTAAAGCCAATGAAGCCAAGGTGATGCATATTATTGGCGATGTCAGTAATCGCTCCTGCATCTTAATCGATGATATGGTTGATACTGCTAATACCCTCTGCGAGGCCGCGCGCGCCCTCAAGGAGCATGGTGCTATCAAGGTACTGGCAAGTTGTACCCATCCAGTTTTATCCGGTCCCGCAATCGGTCGAATTTCAGATTCAGAAATTGACGAACTGGTGGTGACAAATTCAATCCCGCTCAGTGACGAAGCGCGCAACTGTAACAAAATCAGCCAGCTCAGCGTCGCAGAACTGCTGGCAGAATCCATTCGACGAATCGCCACAGGCGATTCGATTAGCAACCTTTTTATAGATTAATACAAGTTTAGGTAAACAAATGTCAGAACAATTTGAACTTATTGCACGAATCCGGGCAAGATCAGGAACCAACCTCGTAAGAAGACTGCGTCGTGAAGGCGATGTACCTGCTGTAATTTACGGTGGTGACAAGGAAAATATCAGTATCGCTATTAACCACGACGTACTGTTCCATAGCCTCGAGAAAGAAGAATTCCACTCGGCGATTATCGTGATCAACACCGACGGTAAAAAAGAGCAGGCTATTTTGCGTGCGGTACAGAGACACCCTCACAAAATCAACATTTTACATGCTGACTTCCAGCGCGTGGACGATAACAAGCTCCTCACAATGTCTATGCCGATTCACTTTATTGGCGAAGAGGACTGTATTGGTGTGAAAAACAGCGGCGGAATGGTGACCCACCTCATTAACGATGTGGAAATCTCCTGCATGCCAAAAGATCTGCCGGAACATATTGAGCTCAACGTGTCCAACCTCGACCTCAATGAGTCCCTGCACCTCACGGACATAAAACTGCCGGAAGGCGTCAACATCACGGCCCTCATGCATGACGATGAGATTGACCATGACCTTGCCGTAGTTTCAGTAATGGCATCACGAGTAGAAGTTGAAGAAGAAGATGAAGCAGCAGACACTGAAGATGCAATGTCAGAAACTGATGCAGCTGATTCTTCAGCTGATACCGAAGAACAGGAATAAAGCCCGGTTGAATCAGCTAAGAACGTTACCAGGCTAACCCGCCCAACGCTTAAAAAGTGTGAATCAGACAGGCATTGCCCTGATTGCAGGGTTGGGAAACCCCGGCAAACAGTACATCGAAACCCGACATAACGTCGGGTTTTGGTTTATTGAGCGACTACAACGTCAATATCAGATTCACTTCAACCTTGAAAAGAAGTTCAAGGCGGAAACCGGCTCCTTCCTGTTCAACGGTCGCCAGATTCGGGTCATTGTGCCAAATACGTTTATGAATCTAAGTGGACAGTCAGTGGCGCCTATGGCGTCATTTTACCGAATCTCCACACCGAGTCTGCTGGTGGTCCATGATGAACTGGATCTCCCCGCGGGAACAGTTCGCATCAAAGTCGGCGGCGGACACGGGGGCCACAATGGAGTCCGGGACATTAGCTCACGCATAGGATCATCCGATTTTGTCCGACTGCGGATAGGCATCGGACACCCTGGTTCTGAAAGAGATGTTTCAAATTATGTACTAAAAAGACCCAACCGGGATGATCAAGCAAAAATTGAAGATTCCATTGATCGAGCTATCGATATATTTCCCGATCTGCTGGCTGGAGACCTTCAAAAAGCAATGAATTCGCTGCATGCGAATAAACAAGACTAAACCAGAATAAACTAACTTAGGTATTTTTCATATGGGTATTAAGTGCGGGATCGTTGGATTACCTAATGTTGGCAAATCAACCCTGTTTAACGCCCTGACCAAATCAAGTCAGGCGCAGGCTGAAAACTATGCTTTTTGCACCATAGATCCTAATATTGGCATGGTCGAGGTACCCGACCCCCGACTGGAAGCCATTATCAGTATTGCCGCTCCCGAAAAGTCCATACCAGCCACGGTAGAGTTCGTTGATATTGCCGGACTCGTCGCAGGAGCATCTAAAGGCGAAGGCCTGGGAAATCGCTTCCTTTCCCATATTCGCGAAGTCGATGCCATTGCACATGTCGTGCGGGCATTCGATGATGACAATATCATGCATGTTGCAGACAAGATTGATCCCGCATCAGATATAGAAATTATCAATACCGAATTGATGCTGGCTGATATGGAAACCACAGATAAGGCTCTTTTAAGAGCCCAAAAAGCAGGCAAATCCGGAGATAAGGAACAAATAGCGCTGGCGGGCTTACTTGAAAAGGTTAAAGCCCATCTTGATGCCGGCTATTCTCTTCGCTCCATGGATTTGGAAAAAGAAGACTTGACCCGATTGAAACCGTTATGCTTTCTTACCATAAAACCTACTTTGTACATCGCCAATGTCGCCGACGATGGTTTTCAAAACAATCACTACCTCGATGAAATCAGGGACATTGCCGGTCAGGAAGGATCTCAGGTGGTA
>JAIBDK010000338.1 GCA_024679435.1 Gammaproteobacteria bacterium
AACAGTGAAAGGTTTCGATATTTGGTTACGGATTCTGTAGAAAGTTATACAGGGAAAAAATTCAATATATCGCGCCTCAGGGTAGGGTGGAGTTTTTCTCCTGTTATCGTGCTGGAAGATGTCACCCTCGCTAATGCCGAATGGGGTTCATACGAACATTTATTTGCATCTGACAGGGTTTCAATAAAAATATCGTTGGCGTCGTTGTTGCAGTCTAGTGTTGAGATTACAGATATTGAGTTGGAACGGCCGGTTCTTCATGTGGAGAAAAATGTTGAGACGGGACTGGTGAACCTCGCCTCGGGGAAAGACGACGCTACCAAAACTTCCGGCAATCTGAATCTGGTTGTTGAACGAGTGTCCGTTCAAAATGGCGCGATCTTATATCTGTCGGACGGCAAGCTCTGGGAGTTCGGGGTTCAATCACTGATGCTCGATTCCGTTTCTAATGATTTGCCAATAAGCGGCAATATTCAGGGCACTGTTCAAGGCACGCCAGTCTCACTATCTGGAACCCTCGGCAGCTTGACACAAGTTCTTGAGAATCGGGAAATTGCAGTTGAATTAGACGGCTCTATCGGAGGGGAGGATAATCATGTTGGTGTGTCGGGTGTTATTTCTAACGTTCGCTCCTGGCGCGGTCTTAATTTATGGATAGATGCCAAAATGAGAAAGATTGAGGATCTTGGAGGCATACTTACTGTTAACCTACCTGAGGGCGCCCGAGTTTCAGATTTAAAAGGAAGATGGGAGCTGGTCCAGCCGGATACGGCTAACACCTTGCGACTGGAATCGCTTGATCTTGTGGGTAATGTATATGGACTGGATGTCCAGGTGACGGGGGAAATTGGCCAGCTGTCGGGATGGAATGAAATTAACCTGGAATTTGTTGCTAGAGGAGCGCCGAAAATTGAACAATTACAGGGGGTTGTATCATCGAAGGCTCAGATATCCGCTGAATTAGGTGGCTCGATAAAGGGGAGTAAGCAGAATCTCCTGCTGGAGCTGGCTGACTCGCGCATGGTAACAGATGGGGCTGTGCTTCATATTTCGGGCAACACCGGAAAACTCACCGAAGCGTGGGATGGCGATCTCGAGTTGATTCTGGAGCTAGACACTTTTGAATCTATCAATTCAAATATTCCTAATGAAATTTCGCTATTTTTTCCTTTGGCCGTAAAGGCCAGATTGAGCAGAGTCTGGAGTGGTTTTAATCTCACTGATATTGAAACAAAGACTGAGCGTAACAATGCGTTTCTGAATGTCAGCGGCGAGATGCTGAACATTGGCCCGAATCGGAAAGGCAGTTTTTTTATTGAAGCTTACCATGATGAAAATAATTTGGGTTTTTTGAACTGGGATCGCCTTTCAGCGCTAATAGAGCGTGTCAGTTTAAACGGCAGACTTGAGATTTCTGGTAACCTTTATTCCTTTCCCGAGTTGCAGCTAGTGGGTAAAGCTTCTGGGGGGGTGGTATCCGCAACGGGTTCGATTGATAATGTTCTGGAAATCACTGGGCTCACCATGAAGGTTCAAGGCAAGATTGATGAATTAGAAATACTAAACGGTCTTTTGTCTAAGCAGTTTCCGAAAACAGGAAGTATTGAGTTCAGTGCGAGCCTGTTTGATCATAGTGATGGCAAGCTTCGGCTGGATGGGATTCAGGCTTCGACAATGGGTCATGGTCTTGACCTGAACATTACTGGGTGGGTTCATGATCTCGGGCAATTTATGCAGGCTGAGCTCGGTTTTGAGGGGAGTCTTCATGAAGGTGACTTTCTTGGATCTACCCTCCCGGAATGGGCCGGACCGCACATTTATAAAAGTTTATTGCCGATAACGGTAACTGGGAATATTAAAGGAGAAATGGAAGGGGGTGAGTTTCAGAAAGTGTCCATGTCGGAGTTTCGTGCAGACAGCATTGAAGGGCCGCTTCGGGTGAATGTGAATGGAAACCTGGAAAATATGTTTCTTAAAACTCGAAGTGGTTTACTTGAGACCCGGATTGTTGGGAGTCTGGGTGAAGACGGTAGCAGGATGTATCAGGATATATCCGCGTTGCTTCAGGACTACCCTGTTGACCTGGAGGGTGAGCTGGATGCTTCTTTTCAGCTTCAGCTGTCTGGAAATGCTGTGGCATTTCGGAATATTGATGCGCGCGCAGAGGGTGAAAAGTCGACCGTACGGATTTCAGGAGATATTGCCCAACTCGTTCCATTGAGAACTGATAATTTGGAAGTCGAACTGCAGACATCAGAGTTGAACAGTTTGCTCGATTCTGATGAATCTCTGTTTAAGCCTGAACTGCCGGGTAGGATAACGGTGTTGTTTGATAACCTCGATCGCCATCAAACTGCATTGGTTGAAGTTGCCATTGGCAATAGTGATCTCAAAGGAGCAATTAATTTTAAATCTAGTAATAAAGCAAACGATCAACTGTCAAACAGGGCAACAACTGATTTACCAGAATCAATCGAGCTTAACGGCATACTCACTTCAAAGAATCTAGATCTGACAGAATTGCTTGTTGATGACGAAGAGGATGGTTCTGTTTTTTCTTCGGCTCCTCTTGGCCTGAAATGGATTGATAAGTTTAATGGAAAAATTGTTCTTGAAATCGAGAAATTCCGAAACACCGTTTTTAATCTACAGAACGTCAGGGCTGTCGCTGACATTGCCGATAAAAAATTTGAAGTTTATGCGGTCGGGCAGAGCCCTAAGGGCTCTCTGGGAATGAATCTCGACTTCACAAGAATTGACGACGGTTTTGATGTGGGGCTGATCCTGAATGCGGAAGGTGTTGATGTGTCCGCGTTAAATAAAGCAATTACGCGACCTGATGGTAATAACGGTATTTTTACCATGCAAGTAGATCTTCGTGGCAATGGCCGTAGTTTTTCGGAAATAGCCGTTCAGTCCAGTGGCGATATTTTGTTTGAAATCTCTGATGCCAGATTGAAGAGTCACGGATTGCAGATTGCAAGTAAGGATTTTTTTAGCATCGTGTTAACTTCGATCAATCCGTTGGTCAAGCAGTCTGATTTGCTTGAAGTGGATTGTGGTGTTTTGCATTTTGATATTAAAGGTGGAAAAGCTACTGCGGATCAAGGCCTTGCGTTGAAGACTCGAGATTTTACATTGCTTGGCAGTGGGAACATTACTTTACTAGATGAGTCAATCCGGTTTCTCATTTCATCTAAGGCAAGAAAGGGATTTGGTATTAATACCAATACATTTGCAAAAATGATTCACGTTGAAGGAACCCTTGCTGATCCTCAGATCCAGGCTGGTGCAGAAGGGCTGTTGCAAACTGGGGCGGCACTAAGTGCTGCTTACTTTAGTGGCGGGCTAAGTATTCTGGCTCAGGGGCTCTATGATAAACGCAAGGCCAATTCTGATGTTTGCCAGTTGGCTCTTACT
>JAIBDK010000430.1 GCA_024679435.1 Gammaproteobacteria bacterium
AATTCGCCGGATAGAATGCGGACTTAGTCGAATCAGCGTCGATTTTATCAGTCACAGGTGTCAGGACCGATGGTCCGCGCCTGCTTATCATTGCGTAATTAACGAATGGCACTGTGCTTTTATAATGCTTGTGGTAGCTATCGGTTGTTCAGAAAAGAAAGTTCAGATTATGAATCACAGTAGAGCGTAAAGTGGCTTGTTCTGTTATTCAACCTTGCGCTTTACATGTTAGCATAATTCGGCCCACCCGCCCCTTCAGGTGTCACCCAGTTTATATTTTTGCCCGGATCTTTGATATCGCATGTCTTGCAGTGCACACAGTTCTGAGCGTTAATTTGAAGCTCTGGATCTTTATCGGTATTTATGTATTCATAAACGCCAGCAGGGCAGAATCGTTGTTCAGGACCTGAAAATTTTGCATAGTTAAATTCAACAGCCTGGGAGGTATCGGTTAAGCGTAAATGGACGGGTTGATCTTCCTCATGGTTGGTGCTAGATAGATAAACCGAAGAGGTCTTATCGAAACTCAGGACTCCATCTGGTTTTGGGTAGAGGATTTCCTTAAATTCTGAGGCAGGTTTGAGTGTATCGCAGTCAGCAATGGGATCGGTGAGTTTAAATGGTAGTTTGCCGGCGAAAATGTTTTGGTCGATAAAGTTATATGCACCCCCAAACCAGGTGCCGAATTTGTGCATTGCTGCACCAAAGTTACGCGATCTATAAAGTTCCTCGAATAACCATGAGGCTTTGAAATTGGCTTCAAAGTTTTCCAGTTTGGCCCGGCCCTGGAGCGTTTCAAAAACAGTTTCCGCGGCTATCATCCCGGATTTCATGGCAGTGTGAGAACCTTTAATTTTGGAGAAGTTGAGTGTTCCGGCGTCACATCCAATCAATAGACCGTTGGGTAGACACATCTTTGGCAAAGAATTTAAACCGCCTTTGGTAATGGCTCTGGCGCCGTAAGAAACACGCTCTCCACCCTCCAGATATTGTTTGATCTCGGGATGATGCTTGAATCGTTGTAACTCATCAAAAGGACTCAGATAAGGATTGTCATAGGAGAGGTCAGTAATTAAGCCCATGGAGACAAGGTTTTCGCCCAGATGATATAAAAATGACCCGCCGGTGGCGCCGTTCTCAGCCAATGGCCAGCCCGCCCCATGAACGACCAGGCCGGGTTGATGTTTTGCAGGGTCAATTTTCCATAATTCCTTTATTCCGATTCCATAGTGCTGGGTCTGGGCATCCTGGTCAAGGTCGAACTTATCAATCAATTGCTTGCCTAGATGTCCCCGGCAGCCTTCGGCAAAAAGGGTGATCTGAGCATGCAATTCCATTCCAGGTTCATAAGAGCCCTTGACTTCACCGTCTGATCCACGCCCCATTTCACCGGTCGCAACTCCCTTGATGCTGCCGTCTTCGTGATAGAGCACTTCTGATGCAGGGAAGCCTGGGAAAATTTCTACGCCCAGGCTTTCTGCCTGTTCACCCAGCCAGCGGCATAACTCACCAAGACTGATAATGTAGTTGCCGTCGTTGTGCATCGGCTTGGGTACCATCCACAGCGGCATGCTGGATGCTTTGGTTTCGCTTTTGAACATCAATACCCGGTCTTTTTCCACCGCGGTGTTCAGTGGCGCGCCCTTGTCTTTCCAGTCGGGAAAAAGTTCGTTGAGGGCTCGGGGTTCGAACAGTGCGCCGGATAGAATGTGGGCGCCGACTTCGGAGCCTTTTTCGAGGACCACGACAGAGAGTTCCTTTTCCTGCTGTTTAGCAAGTTGCATCAGCCGACAGGCAGCAGAAAGCCCGGCGGGGCCGGCGCCGATAATAACAACATCAACTTCCATGGATTCACGTTCGGGTATCTGGTCAGGCATTTTAGATGGATCTCGAGTAAGCAATAATGGTTTAAAATTTAGCCTGATATTTTGCTACCGATAGGGGTAAAATTCCAGCCCTTATCAACTTTTAGTCGCAAGTAAAACACATGGTCGATCCAGCCCAGAAAACCTTAAATGAGCGCAATCATTCGCCATCTGAATTCCCGGACGAGACGGTGAATCGTGATTTGTTCGAGAAGGTAATGACCCCAAATTATTCTCCTATGAAAATGCTTCCCTCTCACGGGAAAGGTTCACGCTTGTGGGATACGGATGGCAAAGAGTATCTGGATTTTGCCGGCGGTATTGCCGTATCTGCCCTTGGCCACTGCAATTCCGAACTGTTGTCTGCCCTAATGGAGCAGGCGAATAAATTCTGGCACGTCAGTAATGTGCTGACTAATCAGCCCGCCCTGGAACTGGCTGATAAACTTTGTAAGGCCACGTTCGCCGATAGAGTATTTTTGGCGAATTCAGGCGCTGAGGTCAACGAAGCCGCCCTAAAGCTCGCCAGACGATACGCCGTTGATCATTATTCTGA
>JAIBDK010000015.1 GCA_024679435.1 Gammaproteobacteria bacterium
TATTGCCAGCCTGGAAGCGTCAGAGTTGAAAGGTCTTGGCGGGGCGGGTTTCCCTGCAGGGCGCAAATGGAACATAGTGCGTGGCTTTGACGGGCCCCGATATATGGCTGTTAATGGTGATGAAGGTGAACCGGGAACATTTAAGGACAGGCATTATCTGGAGTCTGACCCACACCGTTTTATTGAGGGAATGCTTATCGCTGGCTGGGCAGTGGGCACAGATATTTCATACGTTTATATCCGTGATGAATATCCTGCCATTATTGCGCTGCTTAAAAAAGAAATAAGTAACGTGCAGCAGGCGGGACTGGCTGATCACATGACCATCGAAATAAGGCGTGGAGCAGGTGCTTATATCTGTGGTGAAGAATCGGCAATGATCGAATCCATAGAAGGCAAAAGAGGGTTGCCCAGAAATCGACCACCCTATGTGGCGGAAGTAGGCCTGTTTGGTCGGCCCACGTTGGAGAATAACGTGGAAACTCTGTTTTGGGTTAGAGATATTGTGGAGAAGGGGCCGGGTTGGTATGCGGATGCCGGCACTAACGGGCGCAAGGGCTGGCGCAGTTATTCGGTGTCGGGGCGCGTTAAAAAACCGGGGGTGAAACTTGCGCCCGCTGGGATTAGCGTCCGTGATCTTATAGATGACCACTGTGGTGGCATGCAGGACGGACATCAATTTAAAGCTTATTTACCTGGCGGAGCTTCCGGTGGAATAATGCCCGCATCACTGGATGAAGTGCCTCTCGACTTCGGCACATTACAGGAATACGGTTGTTTCATTGGTTCGGCGGCGGTAGTGGTTTTCAGTCAGGAAGACAATATGAAAGACGTTGCGCTGAATTTGATGAGATTTTTTCAGGATGAAAGCTGCGGTCAGTGCACGCCCTGCCGGGTTGGAACCGAAAAGGCCGTTAAGGTAATGGTTCAGCCGAAATGGGACGTGGATTTGTTAAATGATTTAAGTTCTGTGATGACGGATGCATCCATATGCGGCCTTGGGCAGGCGGCGGGAAATCCTATTAACAGCGTGCTCAAATACTTTCCGGAGGACTTGTAGATGTCTGACAAAATTCAATTTTCCCTGAACGGGGAAACGGTGGAGGCCAATGAAGGCGAGACAATATGGCAGGTCGCAAATAAGCAGGGTGTCGAGATTCCGCATCTTTGTTACGCCCCTAAACCGGATTACCGGCCAGATGGAAACTGTCGGGCCTGTATGGTTGAGATCGAGGGAGAAAGGGTTTTGGCGGCGTCCTGCCTCCGTCAGCCAACGCCGGGAATGGTGGTTAAATCCAATACTGACAAGGCCACTAAAGCACAGACATTGGTGATGGAATTGCTGGTCTCTGATCAGCCTGAAAAAGAAGTTGCCCATCAAAAGGACTCTCACCTTTGGCAATGGGCTGACAAGTTAAACGTCAGCGATAGCCGTTTTCCTAAAAGAGAGACACCATCAGCGGATATTAGTCATCCGGCAATGCGGGTTTCTCTGGATGCCTGTATACAGTGCAACCTGTGCGTGCGTGCTTGTCGGGAAGTGCAGGTTAACGATGTGATCGGCATGGCCGGTCGCGGCTACAATTCAAAAATCGTATTTGATTTTGATGATCCAATGGGGCTGAGTACCTGCGTTGCCTGTGGCGAATGCGTTCAGGCTTGTCCTACAGGCGCGTTGATGGAATCCACTCTGGTGGATGAAGAGGGTGTTGGTTTATTTGAGTCTGCCGAAAAATCCCTGGATGAGACGCACAGTGTGTGCCCTTATTGCGGTGTCGGGTGTCAGATAACGTATCAGACTAAAAATAACGATATCATCGCGGTTCAGGGCAAGGAAGGCCCGGCAAACCGCAACCGACTGTGTGTTAAAGGTCGTTTTGGGTTTGACTACGTCAAACACCCGCATCGTCTGACAAAACCGCTTATTCGGATAGATAACAATTCCAAGACCGGAGACATTGACCTGGACCCGGCAAATCCATTGACTCATTTCCGGGAGGCATCCTGGGAAGAAGCGCTCGATTACGCTGCAAATGGACTGAAACGGATCCGTGATTCTGACGGTGGTTCAGCGCTGGCCGGATTCGGATCTGCAAAATGCAGCAATGAAGAAGCTTACATATTTCAGAAATTGGTAAGAACCGGGTTTGGATCCAATAACGTAGATCACTGCACCCGTCTTTGTCATGCTTCTTCTGTGGCAGCGTTGCTTGAAGGTATTGGTTCAGGTGCGGTATCTGCGCCTTTTAATGCGGTAGAAGATTCGGATTGTGTGCTGGTAATTGGAGCCAATCCTATAAGCAACCACCCCGTCGCGGCGACCTTTTTCAAGCAGGCTGCCAAGCGTGGGACGTTAATTGTAATGGACCCCAGGGGAACCCAGCTTAAACGTCATGCCACTCACATGCTGCAGTTTAAACCTGGGACCGACGTCGCAATGTTGAACGCCATTTTACATACGATTTGCGAAGAAAAATTGTATGACGCTGCTTTTGTAGAAAAGCATACCGAGGGTTTTGAAAGTCTGAAGAAACATGTAAGTGATTTTTCTCCTGAAAAAATGGAAGCAATTTGCGGCATTGATGCGCAAACATTAAAAACCGTTGCGCGGACATTTGCGACTTCCAAGGCGTCGATTATTTTCTGGGGCATGGGTATTTCTCAGCATATTCACGGTACCGATAACTCACGTTGCCTGATAGCGCTTTCGTTGATCACCGGACAGGTTGGTCGGCCCGGTGCGGGATTACATCCATTACGTGGCCAGAACAATGTTCAGGGTGCATCGGATGCGGGATTGATTCCCATGATGCTGCCGGACTATCAGTTTGTGGAAGCTGATGATTTGCGTGCCCGATTTGAAGATGCCTGGGGCACCGCGCTGGACCCCAATAAAGGCCTTACTGTCGTTGAAATCATGGATGCGATCCATGATGACAAGATAAATGGAATGTATATTATGGGTGAGAATCCGGCAATGTCGGATCCTGATGCCCAGCATGCGCGGGATGCTTTGGCTAAACTTGATCATTTGGTGGTTCAGGATTTATTTTTAACAGAAACGGCTTTTTATGCGGACGTAGTGTTGCCGGCCTCTGGTTGGCCTGAAAAAGATGGCACTGTTACCAATACCAATCGCCAGGTGCAGATGGGCAGAGCGGCTCTGGCAACACCGGGAGATGCGCGGCAGGATTGGTGGATCACGCAGGAAATTGCTAATCGGATGGGCCTGGGCTGGAATTACGCCCACCCCAGAGATATTTTTGCTGAAATGACGACGGTCATGCCCTCGTTAGATAATATCACCTGGGATCGATTGCTGGATGAAAGCGCGGTCACTTATCCGTGTGATTCCCCTGACAAGCCAGGCAACGCCATCGTATTTGGAAATGGTTTTCCAACCGTTAGCGGGCGTGGAAAACTGGTGCCCGCCAATATCGTTTCACCGGATGAGTTACCCGACGATGAGTATCCGATGATTCTGACAACGGGACGGCAACTGGAACATTGGCATACAGGTGCGATGACGCGTCGAAGCCGGGTTTTGGACGAGATCGAACCGGAAGCTATTGCAACCCTGTCTGCTGTCGCGCTTCAAAATTTGAACGTCGAACCGGGAGGCAGGGTGCAAGTGTCCACAAGACGTGGCGTGATTGAGCTGGTGGCCAGAATTGATAACGCAGTACCGGATAATATGGTGTTCATACCGTTTTGTTTTGCTGAGGCGGCGGCGAATACGTTGACTAATCCGGCTCTTGATCCATATGGAAAAATCCCGGAATTTAAGTTTTGTGCGGCTAAAGTGGAGGCAGCGGCCTGACCGTAGGGAATAGATTAGACTTAAATTAGACCATAAAAGAACCAGGTAAATATTTCGGTTTACTATTGGTCGCAAGTAGATAAGATAGGCGGAATCTGAACGAGTATGTTCGCGTTCTGCTGAGTACCTGATTCATAGTGCCTTCGAGTGTTGTAACGGTATTCGAGGACAAAATTTCTTTCCAATAAAACGCAGTATCAACCCATAGAAAAAACCGAATGAGTGACATTGAAATAGCGCGAGCCGCACCGATAAAACCAATTTCCGAAATTGCAGATAGACTGAGAATTCCGAACGAAGCGCTGGCCCCGTTTGGTCACACTAAAGCAAAAGTTAGTCTGGATTATATTGATTCGCTTAAAGATCAGCCGGATGCCAGGTTGATCCTGGTAACCGCAATCACTCCGACACCCGCCGGAGAGGGAAAAACCACAACATCAGTGGGGCTCACCGACGGTATGAATAAAATTGGCAAAAACACGATGGTGTGCCTGCGCGAGCCTTCTTTGGGTCCGTGTTTTGGTATGAAAGGGGGTGCGGCTGGCGGTGGCTACGCGCAGGTCATACCAATGGAAGATATTAATCTTCATTTTACCGGCGACTTTCACGCAATTACATCTGCGCACAGTTTGCTTTCGGCGTTGATCGATAATCATATTTACTGGGGTAATGAAGCTGGGATCGACACTCGCCGGGTGGGTTGGCGTCGTGTGGTTGATATGAACGACCGGTCTCTTCGTCAGATTACCAGTTCTTTAGGTGGAGTGTCTAATGGCTATCCGAGGGAAGACGGTTTCGATATTACCGTTGCTTCAGAGGTAATGGCTATTTTCTGTCTGGCAACAAGTGCAGCGGATCTGGAAGAACGCCTGTCACGCATTGTTATCGGTTATACCCGTGACCGGCAGCCGATTCGTGCTGAGGCGGTGATGGGACCGGGGCCCATGACGGTATTGCTTAAAGACGCGATTGCTCCGAATCTTGTGCAGACGCTGGAACACAACCCGGCGTTTGTCCATGGCGGTCCATTTGCCAATATTGCGCACGGTTGTAATTCTGTGATCGCCACCAAAGCGGCAATGAAAATGGCGGATTATGTTGTTACAGAAGCAGGGTTTGGTGCTGACCTTGGGGCTGAAAAGTTCTTTGATATCAAATGCCGTCAGGCGGGCCTTTCGCCGTCGGCAGTCGTTCTGGTGGCGACCGTAAGAGCACTTAAAATGCACGGCGGTGTCGGCAAGGATGATCTGGGCAATGAAAACGTTCAGGCCGTGAGAGACGGTTGTGTTAATTTGGCGCGACATATCGAGAATATTAAGTCATTCGGTATGCCGGTTGTGGTGGCTATCAATAAGTTTATTGCTGATACAGCAGCCGAAGTGGAAGCGGTTAAGGAACTGGCAGCAAGTTATGGGGTTGAGGCGATTGAAGCTAATCACTGGGCTGAAGGCGGAAACGGCACGGTCGAACTTGCTGAAGCCGTGGCGAAACTGGCCGATAGTGGCGTTGCAGACTTTGCTCCTTCTTATCCCGATGAAATGCCTTTGATAGATAAAATTGAAACGGTTGCTAAAAAGATTTATCGGGCAGACGGTATTTCGGTTGATCAGAAAACCCAGAATCAAATTGCAGACTTGCAAAATGGCGGTTTTGGCCATTTACCGATCTGCATCGCCAAAACACAATACAGTTTTTCGACGGACCCCAATATGAAAGGAGCCCCTACCGGACACACGCTGGGAGTTCGGGAAGTTCGTCTGTCAGCGGGGGCTGGTTTTGTCGTTGTCGTTTGCGGCGATATAATGACGATGCCCGGCCTGCCAAGAGTTCCGGCTGCCAATCGAATTCGAATTAATGATGAGGGTGAAGTTGAAGGTCTGTTCTAACTATCACTGAAGTACAAAAAAGCCCGGGTATCCGATTGGATGTCCGGGTTTTTTTGTTTTTAAGGGTGGAATAACACCTGTTTTATCGTCCATAGTGTGCCCAAGAATCTCCATGGAGTTTTCCAGAGTGTAAACAGTGTAAACAGGATAAGCAGAAGGAGTGCTCTGAAACTCCTTAATTACAAAAGCTGTCCCATGCCCCGATCCACTGCGAGTTTTAATGCATGGGTAGCAATAGCGGTATCCTGGGCCCCGGTCCCAGTCAGATCACATACTGTAATCTGGTCATCTGACTCTCTGCCTGATACCTGGCCTGCGATAACCTGCCCGAGTTCATCAAAATCTCTATCTGCTGGAATAACGCCATCCTCAATTGCGCGATGCAGATCCCCTAACGCCCGAACCTGCGACAGGCGGTCACAAACATATCTGTCGGCCTTCCCGATAATCTGAGGATCAAGCTCAGCTTTTCGCACTGAATCTGCTCCCATCGCGGTGATGTGTTGGCCAGGATGCACATCTTCGAACTTAACCAGAGGGTCTTCAGTGGGTGTGGTGGTAACGATTATGTCTGCGCCTGTGCAGGCCTCGCTAACTGAATTTGCAGCAGAAACCTCCAGTCCGGTTTCCCGAGAAGCTCTGTGAGCAAATTCCTCCGCGCGTTTCTTGTCCCTGGCCCAGACACGAACCTGTTCAATATCCCTTACCAATAAGAGTGCTTTAAGTTGTAACAGTGCCTGAACGCCTGCGCCTATAATTGCAGCGCAACGGGATTCTGCTCGAGACAACCATCGTGCCGCGACGGCTCCAGCCGCGGCGGTACGGACATCCGTAAGGTATCCTCTGTCCAGCAAGACCGCTTCCAGAACACCGGTTTTTGAGTTGAAAACATTCATCATTCCGCTACCACTCGGGAGTCCTATTTTAGGATTATCAAAAAAACCCGGGCTTATCTTTATGGCAAAGCTATCGAGACCGGGTAGATAGGCGGTTTTGATGCAAACTTCGCCATTATTTTCTCGTATATCGAGTTGCATGATGGGTGGCATGATCACCGACTGGGTAGCCAGAATATGAAAGGATTGCTCAACGCATTGAATCGCTGACCTGTCCAGAGGAACACATTGCTCCAGTTCACTGTGATTTAGTAATAGTACTTTTGACATAGGATGGTTTTGAATAGGAAAATTTCAGGACCGTGCCAGATTGACGGCAGTTGTTTGATTCTGTTCTCGATTAATAGATATCCGGCATTATGCCGTTCATCAAATTATGATGGGTTGTCATGTCAATGTTTTTGCCACTGACTATAAGGACTGTTTTAGCGCTGTTTGTTAGTTTTCCGGACAGCGCCGCGCCAATGCCGACAGAACCGCTGCCTTCGATGATTTGCTGTTCTTTAAAATACGCATGACGTATACCGGCTGCAATTTCTTCCTCAGTAAGCATGATGGTTTCATCTACATGCTTCTTAACCAGCTCAAATGTATAAGCATTGTCTAGCCCAATTCCGCCGCCGAGCGAATCAGCAATGGTCGATAGTTCCTCAACAAAAATCGGTTTTCCCGCTCGCAGGCTTTCTACCATTCCCGCACCGCGTTCCATGCTGATACCAATCACTTTGATTTCAGGATTGATGGACTTGATTGCCAGCGCAACACCCCCGCATAAACCACCGCCCGACAGAGGCACAACGACGGTATTGATATTATCGAGTTGGCTGAGAATCTCGAGCCCGATAGTTCCCTGGCCAGCGATGATGTCGGGATGGTCGAAGGGTGGAACCATGGTCATGCCTTGCTCAAGCACCAGCCGGTCAACCTCAAGCTGGGCTTCATCCTGACTGCTTCCCACGATTCTAACTTCCGCCCCCAGGGCCTCAATGCCTTTTATCTTGTTCTCAGGAACCAGGTTACCCATACAGATGATCGCTTTAATGCCATTCTGCTGCGCCGCAAATGCCAGACCACGACCGTGATTACCGGTGGAAACGCAAACTACGCCGCGTTGTTTTTCTTTTTCGCTAAGGCACATAATGGCGTTGGTGGCGCCGCGTAATTTGAAGCTACCTGTATTTTGCAGACACTCCAGTTTCAGGAATATCTTAGAGTCGGTAACTTCTGATAATGAAGGCGAAGGGAGTATCGGGGTTTTAAAAATCTGCCCGTCTATCCGTTTCGCGGCACTTTCGATATCTTCGAGTGTTGGGAACATAAACCTTTAATAATTTCAAACAAGTTGTCTTTTAAGGTAATTCATTTTCGCCGCAATGTCATTTAGAAGTTTCTGATCAATCAGGGATTACTGATTGAATAGATAAGTATTCTAAATTATTAAATTTAAAATACTTATATCACTATACCCGTACATTTTTTAGTACCAATTTTCAGGGTAAAGATAGATGAGTTTCTTCGAAGTATTTCCCGCAGCAGCCCGTTTACAGCGCAGTGAACTCGCTGTCCCGGGATCAAATCCCGAAATGTTTGAAAAGGCGGCGGCTAGCGCAGCGGATTATGTGTTTCTGGATTGTGAGGATGCGGTGGCGCCGGGAGATAAAGTACAGGCTCGAAAAAATATTATTGAAGCACTCAATGATATTGATTGGCGGGGAAAGGGCAAAACCGTTTCAGTAAGAATTAATGGACTTGATACCCACTACATGTACCGTGACGTTGTAGATATTGTCGAACAGGCCGGGGATAAGCTGGATACGATCCTGATTCCCAAAGCCGGAACGGCATCTGATGTTTACATGGTGGATTGTCTGGTGACCCAGATTGAGGACGCGATGGGGTTTGATTGTCGAATTGGTCTGGAATGCCTGATTGAAACAACGCTGGGAATGGCCAATGTCGAGCAGATCGCAGCTTATAGTGGGGGAGGGGTCAGGCGATTGGAGGCGCTGCATTTCGGAGTGGCTGACTATGCCGCCAGTTGCCGAGCGAGAACAGTAGTCATTGGTGGGTTGAATCCCGATTATCCCGGTGATCAGTGGCACGCTAGCCTTCAGCGAATGCTGGTAGCGTGTCGTGCTTTTGGTTTGCGGGCGATTGATGGCCCTTTTGGTGATTTTAATGATGCGGATGGGTTTCTGGATGCCGCCAAACGGGTTGCTGCAATGGGTTTTGAAGGAAAATGGGCGATCCATCCATCTCAGATTGAATTAGCGAATCAGATTATGTCACCGCCTGACGCGGAAGTGGATCGTGCTCAACGTGTGTTAGAGGAGCTGGATAAGGCGGCTAAAGCAGGGAAGGGGGCGGCGTCGTTAGATGGAAAGCTCATAGATGCGGCTTCTGCCCGCATGGCACAAAATATCGTTCGACAGGCAGAAACTATTCGTCGGCATTTATGAAATGCATCAATGATATCAAGATTATTCAACGTTATTGTGGAGCAAGAAAGTGGAAATACATGAGTATCAGGCAAAGCAGATTTTAAAAGATTTTGGGGTAAACGTGCCGCTTGGAGGGCTTGCGTATAGCCCCGAGCAAGCCGTATACCGAGCTAATGAAATCGGGGGAGAGCGCTGGGTCGTAAAAGCGCAAATACATTCAGGGGCACGGGGAAAAGCAGGCGGGATTAAGTTTTGTACGAATACGCAACAAGTATGGGATTCCGCGGAGTCTTTGCTGGGTCGCAATCTCGTAACAAATCAGACGGGCCCCGATGGTAAGCCGGTCTATCGGTTATACGTCGAGCCGGCGACAGATATTGTCAGGGAGCTCTATTTTGGTTTGGTACTGGATCGCAGTCAGGAGTGCATTGTTGCGGTTGGCTCACAATACGGTGGCATGGATATAGAAGAAGTTTCGGAGATGCATCCTGATTCGCTTGTTAAGATTACTGTTGAGCCCGCGGTCGGGATGCAGGCCTTTCAGGCGCGTCAGCTTGCTTTCCGTCTAGGCTTGAAGGGAAATCTGGTGCGCAGTGCCGTGAATGTATTTCTCCGTGCATACCGATCATTCAGAGACCTGGATGCCACAATGCTGGAAATCAATCCGTTAACGGTGACATCTTCGGGCGAAGTCATCGCGCTGGATGCAAAGATGTCCTTTGATGACAATGCGTTGTTCCGTAGGTCCAATATCTCAGAATTTCGGGATAAATCTCAGGAAGACGCACGTGAAATGGAAGCGGCAGATCGTGGGCTGAGTTATGTGGGGCTGGACGGCAACATCGGTTGTATTATTAACGGTGCCGGACTTGCTATGGCAACGATGGATATTATCAAGTTGAAAGGGGGTGAGCCCGCAAATTTTCTCGATATTGGTGGCGGTGCGTCACCAGAGAGAGTGGCCAAGGCTTTTCGACTGGTTCTGTCTGATGCCAGAGTAGAAGCAATCCTGGTTAATATCTTTGCGGGAATAAATCGTTGTGACTGGGTTGCCGAAGGAGTTATTCAGGCGGTGAGGAAATTTAAACCACAAATTCCGGTGATTGTCCGATTATCCGGGACCAACGTCGAACAGGGCCAGGAGCTAATTCGTAATTCCAGCCTGGGAATCATTTCAACTAATACTCTAGATGCTGCTGCGTATGCTGCGGTTGACTCGATTAAAAAATCCTGAAGAGGGGAAGGCAATGGCGATACTGATAGATGAAAAAACTCCCATACTCATTCAAGGATTTACGGGCCAAATGGGAAGTTTTCACGCTCGCGAAATGATTGAATACGGCTCCAATGTGGTGGGCGGGGTCACGCCCGGAAAGGGAGGTTCAAGTCACCTCGGGCTGCCGGTTTTTGATTCGGTTAAAGACGCGGTGGAACAAACCGGTGCCCGGGCCAGCATCGTTTTCGTTCCGCCTCCTTTTGCGTCAGACAGCATTATGGAGGCGGCGGAGGCCGGCCTTGAATATTGCGTGACCATTACAGATGGTATTCCCGCTCAAGATATGCTCAGGGTGAAACGTTATATGCGTCGCTTTCCAAGAGAAAAACGCATGTGCCTGACGGGACCAAACTGTGCCGGTACTATTAGTCCCGGAAAGTCCATGCTGGGAATAATGCCCGGGCATATTTACCAACCCGGGCGAGTTGGTATTATTGGTCGATCTGGAACCCTTGGCTACGAAGCAGCATCCCAGCTTCAAGCTGCAGGGGTGGGTGTTTCAACCAGCGTTGGTATTGGCGGTGATCCCATTAATGGCAGTTCTTTTCGGGATCATCTGGCTCGTTTTGAAGAAGACCCGGATACCGATGCGGTTATTATGATAGGTGAAATTGGTGGTCCTCAAGAAGTCGATGCGGCGCATTTCTTTGCAGAGAACATGTCTAAGCCGGTTATCGCGTACATTGCGGGTTTGACCGCCCCGAAAGGCAGGACGATGGGGCATGCCGGGGCTATCGTTTCCATGATAGGGGAAAGTGCCGCTGAAAAAGTGGAAATACTTAAAGCATGCGGGGTTGGTATTGTTGATTCCCCGGCATCGTTTGGACGGGGTATTGCTTCTGCTTTGAGTCAGGCTGCATGACGATTCCGGTAACGGTAGTATCGGCCTGAAATAGGTTCTATTCTCGTAATCCCTGACGAACAGTGGCATGGTAAAATCTTACGAAAGTACTTAACAGGCAGCTTAGCCACAAAAAAATCAGGAGAAAGCACAATGATCATTTACCCGGATATAGAATTGCATAATGGCAAATGTGTAAATCTGAAACATGGCAGTATTGATGACCCCAAGGTTTTTGATATCACTCCCGAGGATGCGGCTAAACAATTTGAGCAAGGTGGAGCGCAATGGCTTCATATTGTTGATCTTGATGGGGTGTTTGAGTATTTGGGTGAGAATTCGGAAATCATAAAATCGATTATTTCCAAATCCAATATTCCGGTGCAGGTAGGGGGCGGTATACGTTCGATGTCATCGGTAGACTGGTGGATGGAGGCGGGTGCCGAGCGAGTAGTTTTGGGGACGGCTGCTGTGGTAGATCAGAAGTTGGTTGAAGATTTGTGTGTTAAATACCCTGAAAAAATCCTGGTCAGTATAGATGCCAGGGGAGGCAATGCCGTATCCCATGGCTGGAAGCATGTATCCACGTTTCCGGCGATCGAATTGGCAAAACGTTATGAGCGCTCTGGTGTCGCGGGTATTATTTACACCGATATTGACCGTTATGATGAACTGCCCGAAAGCAGTATGGCCAACACTACCTTAATGGGAACGGAATTGAGTTGCCCCGTTATATCAAGCGGAACCGTCAGAAATCTGGATGACATTTCAATTCTCGCAAATCTGCCAAATATCGCCGGTGCGGTAATCGGCTGGGCACTTTTCAACGAGAAAATCTCTATTGAGGATGCGGTGGCAACGGCAAATCAAATGCCGACAAAGGCTGCATTTATGTAGGTTATGCAGATAAGGGTCAGGCCGTTTAAGTTGGCACAAATGATTAGCTAACGACAGGAACCGTGTTTTAACTTGCTGATAATAACGCGTACCTGAACTGGGTTGATGCGGTTTGTTTGACAGATTTTAGGTATCCTTGCCAAGCGGAGGCTTGTTTTCTCGCTCGTTTATTTGTTGCTTTCTACTTGTGGATGACTATCTGCTTACCCGGGCAGTACATATGCGTTTACTACCCATCCACCGCGGATTTGTATTAGTATCCTCGGTTTAAGATTTTGGAAACAATTATGGCAGTTCATTTTGAATTAGAAGAATTTCTTGCTCGAATCAGCAAAGCATGCCAGGCGTTGCGACACAGACAATTAGACGGGCTTTTATTATTCGCGCCCGAAAGTCATTATTATTTGACCGGATACGATACTTTCGGGTTTGCAATGTTCCAGTGTATGGTGGTTACTGCAGATGGAGAAGTTCATTTGTATACCCGGTTACCCGATCTCAGACAGGCTCAACAAACCTCTATTCTTGAAGACCGGCAGATTCACATCTGGGGAGAAAAGGAAGGTGCCGATCCCTTTGTTGGATTATGGGGTTTGATTGATTCGTTGGGGCTCAAAGGAAAGCTGCTGGGTATCGAAAAAAAGACAGTGGGCCTGACCGCTTTCAACTATGAGCAGTTGCTGGCTGCTAAAGATAGCGCAACCTCGCTGGTTGAGTCTTCAGATCTGGTTAGTATGATTCGAAGAATCAAGAGCAAGAAGGAAATCGAATACCATAGAAAAGCCGCAAAGCTTAGCGATGATGCGCTGGATGCGGCACTGTCTTCTACCTGTGCGGGGGCCTTTGAGGGTGACATTTTGGCTGACATGCAGGGTGCGGTATTCAGGGGGGGCGGAAGTTATGCCGGCAATGAATTTATTATCGGATCTGGCGAAGGCGCATTGTTATGTCGCTATCAGTCTGGTCCAAGAACGCTGGATAAGCAAGATCAAATAACGTTGGAGTGGTCAGGCGCTTATCATCGATATCAGGCAGCAATGATGAGAACGCTCATCGTAGGCTCTGCCAATACTGCCCAACGTAAGATGCACGCGGCGGCTGTGGAGGCGCTGGAAGCTTGTGAGTTGGCTATTAAACCGAATCATCCAATGGGAGAAGTGTTTGATGCCCATGCCCGGGTATTTGATTCTCATGGATTGAATCATGCGAGGATGCAGGCCTGTGGCTATGGCATGGGTGCTATATTTAACCCGATCTGGGTAGATTTTCCGATGTTCTATGAGGGTAATCCATTGCTAATGGATGTGGGTAATGTTTTCTTTTTACATATGATTCTGATGGATTCTGATGCCGGTCTTGGAATGTGTTGGGGGCATTCGGTACTGGTTACCGATTCTGGTGTGGAAAGACTCAGTCGTTCATCCCTGGATATTGTGGAATTATAAAGTTTTGAGGTATATAAAATGAGCATTATTGAGGGGCGGGTAGTTTCTCAAAGTTATGAAACTATTTTTGATCAGGGCCGGCATCCTAAGGGTAAGATTGGTTTTGTTTTGCTTGCTACCGAGCAAACCATTATCGACGATATGGTGACTCTGATCCCCAAAGGTGTGGGCATCCATTTTGCCCGGGTAAACATTCCGGACTCCATTACCAATGAAAGTCTTGCTGAAACAGCCCCAGACCTAACGCGGGCAGCGAAAACCATACTACCCGATGGCAGTCTCGACGTGATCACCTATGCCTGCACATCCGGGAGTTTGGTTATCGGGGAAGATAGAGTTCACGAACTGCTGAATATAGGCGCTCCCAATGCCAGAGCGAGTTGTATTATTGCGGCGGTAGTCAGGGCGCTTAATGCCGTGAATGCAAACCGTATCGTTGTCGCGACCCCATATCTTGATGAAGTAAATACTGCCGAGCTGGAGTATCTTCAGGCTGCAGGATTTAATACGCTTGAGTTTGAAGGGCTAAACCTAGAAAAGGATAGTGATATGGTCAGAGTCGCGCCGGAATTTATAAGAGATATGGCAATCGATCTGGATCGACCGGATGCGGATGCTATTTTCATATCCTGCGGAGCTTTACGATCGATAGATGTGATTCAGGAAATTGAAGATCATTGTAATAAACCGGTGATTACCAGCAATCAGGCTATGGCCTGGGATGCGCTGCGTTTGGCAGGCATTAACGATAAAGTAGCGGGATATGGTCGATTGCTAACGATGTTTTAATCATGCGCTGTCCTGTTGTGAACTCAGGCCCAGTTGTGAAATGACCGTTTTTAGTTCTTCTTTAAGTTTCTGGTTTAAATATGAAGGTCCTTGTTTGCCCAATGCAACGACTGCATAGTAGTAGGCTCTGCCGAGGAGCACAAAGTTGGCACCTTGGCTTAGCAGTCGAAAAATATCAAGGCCATTTCGCACACCGCCATCGGCGATCAAACTGTAGTCTGGCCCTACGGCTTGGCGAATTTGGGGAAGAATATCTGCAGGTGCAGGTGCCGCTTCTAACTGACGGCCGCCATGATTTGAGACGATGATGCCATCCATTCCGGTGTTTCTGCAGATCAGTGCATCTTCCACTCCTAAAACCCCTTTTACTAAAATGTTTCCTTTCCAGTTGTTTCTTAATCTCTCCAGAGTATTCTCTGTAATATGCCCAACGGTTAGTTTTCCAAGATAGTCCAGTGAGTCGTTACTGGACAGATTGCTGGGAACGTACCGGATCAGATTTTCAAATAGTGGAAACCCTGAACGCGCCATGGAGAATGCCCAGCGGGAATGGGTAGCGATCTGTATTAAGTTTTGCAGGTTCCATTCCACGGGTATGCTGAAACCGTTACGTATGTCGTGGTCGCGACGCATAGCATGCGGCACGTCCACGGTAATTATGAGGTTCTGATAACCTGCATCACGGGCACGTTGAAGAATATCGTTTTCAATTTTCCTTTGGTTAGGCAAATACAATTGAAACCACGCATATTCGTCGGCATATTCTCTCAATGTTTCCAGGCTTGCCATGGCGAATGTGGAAGCGCAAAACGGAA
>JAIBDK010000022.1 GCA_024679435.1 Gammaproteobacteria bacterium
CTTATTTCTTCGCTATGGCGGCCCTGGGGTGGTTCATTAATGGATATGTGTTTATGGGAGCGACGGCTGCGGTTTTGGTCACCGAATACCGCCGCGAATTCAAATCCAGGTCATTAAAGGTTTTGGCAGCGGGGTTGAAAGAACCCCCTGTTTCTGGAACCTGATGGGCGAGGAAATTCTTGATGGAGCCTAGCCATACTCTAAAATCGAAAAATTGTGAATGGTTACTTGCTGGAAAAAATAAAAGCCTAATTGTCTGTTGGTTTTCCGTGTAGAATCCGCAGTTCCCATTAATCAACCAAAAATTACGGTAATGAAGAAAACCTATTCTACTCCCCTAAATAAAACTGAAATTATCAAAACGATCTCTGAAGATACGGATTTATCAAAAAAACAAGTTAAAGCAGTGATGGACAGTTTAAACTCATTGATCAATGCTCATATTAAGCCAAGATCTGGCGGGGTATTTAAAATGCCCGGGATGCTTAAAATTCAGGTTGTTAAAAAGCCTGCGACTAAAGCAAAAAAAGGAGTGCCAAATCCATTCCGCCCTGGCGAACTGATGGATGTTTCGGCCAAGCCTGCCAGCAAAAAAGTTAAAGTTCTTCCTTTAAAAGGATTGAAGGATATGGCAAGTTAATTATTACCGCTAGCCGTCCGATCTCGCGGGCATGTTCTGTGCCCGCGAGAAGCCTTTACCAGTGCGCATTCTTATTGTTTCAATCTACCCCAAAAGGTCAAAGCCACTGTCCGTTTTTAAGCGCTAAACTCCCCCGAAAATATCACAAATCGAGCCTTTCCCCGAGCATGAGTGGAAGTCGTAGTATAATCCTCTGCTTAAAAATCCCCACGCTAGAAAACCAGTGTCTCTTAATCTTATCATCAATGCCCATGTATTCTCGCCGGAGGATATAGGGTTTAATCATCTTTTGATTGCCGGTAGCCAGATTGTCTGGATAGGGAAGGATTTGCCGAGTCTGCGTGGCCTTCCTGTGGAAACTACCGATCTTGAGGGGCAACGTCTTATTCCTGGCATTATTGATGGCCACGCGCATCTAACTGGCGGGGGCGGCGAGTCGGGATTTAAAAGTCGTGTTCCTCCGGTTCAGTTGTCTCAATTCACTTCCGCAGGCATCACGAGCGTTGTTGGCGTGCTTGGGACAGATGATACGACTCGGGATACCCGTGCACTGCTTGCCCAGACAAGAGCGTTGCGTGAAGAAGGATTGAATGCCTGGTGTCATACCGGAGGCTATCATATCCCGCCGGTAACATTTTCTGACAATGTGCGTGATGATATCGTTCACATTGACCCCATAATTGGCGTTGGAGAAGTAGCCATCAGCGATCATCGTTCGAGTCAGCCAACGCTGTCTGAACTGCTACGTCTGGCGAGTGATGCCCATGTTTCTGGATTAATTACCGGCAAAGCCGGCATACTTCATCTGCATCTGGGTGATGGAAAGCGAGGTCTTGAACTAGTACGTAATGCGCTGGATCAAACTGAATTGCCGGGGCGGGTTTTTAATCCGACTCACGTTAATCGTCGGAAGGGTTTGTTTGATGAAGCGCTCGATATCGCCAATCGGGGTTGCACTGTGGATATTACCGCTTTCCCCGTTGGGGATGATGACGATGCCTGGGCTGCAGATGTAGCACTAATGAAATATCTGGATTCCGGATCACCGCCATCAAATATTACGTTAAGTTCCGATGGTGGCGGATGTTTGCCAAAATTCAATAATCAAGGAGAACTCGTTCATATGGATATTGGCAAGCCGTCGAGCTTGATTGAAACCATTCAGGTTCTGTTATCCCGGGGAGCCTCCCTGGACAAAGTTCTGCCCGCATTTACCAGTAACGTTGCCAGAATTCTGCGCTTTCAGGACAAAGGACGAATTGCTACCGGAATGGCAGCAGATTTAATTGTGCTTGATGACCGTAATAAAATCCGAGATGTAATGCTGTCCGGCAGTTGGCATGTCAAACAATATCGTCAGTCAATTTGTGGATACTTTGAAGCTGCAGGCTAGTGGAGCCTGCAGCGAATGAGTCCTTCTATCCAGTTAAAAACTTAGCGAACAGGAAATAACAGGTATGTGTCCCTCCAGCGATACCGGAAGTCAAAAGCGTGGTTACATTATCCCCATAGGCGGTGCAGAAGAGAAACTGCATAATCCGGCTATTCTCGATCGTTTTGTTGAAATTTGCGGCGGCAAAAAGGCGCGTATCGCGATTATTCCTACCGCATCTGAACTTGAAGATACCGGCCGCAACTATGAAAAACTGTTTCGTAAACTTGGGATTCAGCACGCTAGAGTGTTACCGATAATAACCCGGGAAGATTGTCAGTCCAGTGAGAACCTGGAATATATTGAAAGAGCAGACGGTGTGTTTATGACGGGTGGAAATCAACTAAGGCTTTCCACTACACTGGGAGGGACACCTGTGGCGCAGTTAATCCGTCGCCGCAATGCTGCCGGAATGCATGTGGCTGGAACATCTGCCGGTGCAGCATTTATGCCTGAACATATGATTGCCGGAGGCTATGAGGGGAGCACGCCAAGTCCTGACATGGTCACGCTTGCACCTGGATTAGGCTTAACCAACAGTTTTATTATTGATCAGCACTTTCGTCAGCGCGACCGAATTGGTAGATTGCTTACCGCATTGGCGTATAACCCTTTTGCCGTGGGTATTGGGCTAGACGAAGATACGGCCGCATTTATCAGGCCAGGAGATGATCTTGAAGTTGTCGGTAGTGGGGGGATTACGATTCTTGACCCGTCTGATCTCTCCTATTCCTCCATGGATAAAGCTCGACGCGGTGAACCGGTCAGTCTCATTGACGTAAAGCTGCATATTCTAATTGCCGGTGGGAGATTTGAGATAGCGGCAAGAAAGGCTTTTTCTGAGTAGCGGTCTAAACTGAGCCATGGCAAAACGTAATTCCCACGCAATACCTCAAGCGGAACGCCCAAAATGAAAATATTAAATACCAACGTCTATGTTGGACCAAATACCTACGCACACTTTCCGGTTATTCGTCATGTGCTTGATTTAGGTGTTCTTGAAGAATGGCCTACCGGTCGACTGGGAAGTGAGTATATAGAAAGTTTAATAAAGCATTTGCCTGGTCTCCATGAGCACGGCTGCTCTTACCGTGAGCCCGGCGGTTTCGTGCGGCGGATGAAGGAAGATGAAGGCACCTGGCTTGGCCACGTGATGGAACATGTTGCCATTGAATTACAGAATGTTGCGGGCTCGCCGGTGACATTTGGTCGAACCCGTTCGGTTGAAGGGCAGCCCGGTCAGTACACGATGGTATTTCAGTATCTCGATGCCGAAGTAGGGCGGGAGTCCGGTCAGTTGGCTTTATCCCTCCTTCACAGTTTGTTGCCGAAAGATATCAGGCCTGATGATGCCCCGGCCGAAGACTGGGATTTTAATGAAGCCCGAGATGATTTTATTCGTTACGCGCAACGTCGTGCATTTGGCCCCAGCACCGCATCCTTGGTTCGCGCTGCTGAAGACCGCAATATTCCCTGGATTCGCCTAAACCGGCAGAGCCTCGTTCAGTTCGGGCACGGCAAATACCAGCAGAGAATTCAGGCGACAACGACTTCGCGAACCAGTAATATTGCAGTAGAACTTGCATCAGACAAGGAAGAGACCAATTCTATTCTCCGGGATTTGGGCTTGCCCGTTCCAAAGCAATTCATGGTTAGATCAGCAAGAGACGCTTTGAGGGCGGCTCAACGAATAGGATTTCCTGTGGTGATAAAACCGCTTGCTGGAAATCATGGGCGTGGAGTATCTATTAACCTGAAAACGCCGGAAGAAATAGAAAGCGCCTATCAAAAATCCAGTGAACACGGAAGAACAGCGGTAGTAGAAGGCTATATCGAAGGGTTCGATCACCGGTTGCTCGTCGTTAACGGTGAGTTGGTGGCAGCGGCAAAACGCATGCCAGGACATATTGTTGGTGATGGTGCACATACCATTCAACAATTGGTTGACATTGTTAATCAGGACCCAAGACGCGGGATCGGGCATGAGAAAGTTCTGACCCGGCTGGAATTCGATGAACAGGCCGATCGTCTGCTTACCAAACTCAATTTTAACCGCAATACAATACCGTCGGAAGGAGAAGTGGTGTTCCTGCGCTCTACCGCAAATTTATCTACCGGTGGCACTGCTATCGATGTCACGGATACGATTCATCCCGACAACAGAGAAATGGCAATTCGAACCATCAATGCTATTGGGCTTGATATTGGGGGGGTGGACTTTTTGACTCGGGATATTACAGAGTCGTATCGTGATGCCGGGGGCGGTATATGCGAAGTCAATGCAGGACCTGGATTCCGGATGCACGTAGCGCCCAGTGAGGGCATTCCGCGGGATGTTGCCGGTCCGGTTCTTGAGATGCTTTTTCCCAAAGATACCCCAAGCAGGATTCCAATCGCCGCGATCACAGGCACCAACGGAAAAACTACGACATCAAGGATGCTGGCACATATCCTAAAAATGCGGGGTTTTACGGTTGGATTGACCTCCACAGACGGCGTGTATATAGATGGCCAATTAAGTGTATCAGGCGACATGACCGGACCGGTTTCAGCAAATATGATTCTGCGGGATCCTGCTGTAGATGTGGCCGTGATGGAAACTGCACGAGGTGGAATGCTACGCAGTGGCCTGGGGTTTCAAAAATGTAATGTTGCAGCTTGTTTAAATGTTTCCGCAGATCATCTCGGCCTGAAAGGAATTGATACACTGGAGCAACTCGCTGAAATTAAGCGGGTTCCTGTCGAAATTGCCATGGATGCGGCGGTTTTGAATGCCGATGATGTGCATTGCCTGCAAATGGCGGATTATACCGATGCAGAAACACTGTGCTATGTCACCACAAATTCTAACCATCCCCTTGTGAAACAACATATCCAGGCGGGAGGCCAGGCATTTGTTCTCGAACAGGGCATGAACGGGCATATGATTACGATATATGACAAAGAGAGTCACATACCGCTGCTCTGGACTCATTTGATCCCGGCTACCATCGAAGGAAAGGCGATGCACAACGTCCAGAATGCGATGTTTTCAGCTGCTCTGGCCTACAATATGAATATCGGCCTGGAAGATATTCGACATGGATTACGAACATTTGATGCTACCTTCTTTCAGACCCCGGGTCGAATGAATATCTATAGCGAGCATCCTTTCAAGGTGATACTTGACTATGCGCACAATCCTGCTGCCGTAAGAGCGATGTGTGATCTGGTTAAACGTCTAGAGCCAGAAGGCAAACGAATTGCAGTCTTATCGGCACCAGGTGACCGGCGTGATGAGGATATATTTGAAATTGCAAATATTGCATCCAGTAATTTCGACTATTTTATTTGTCGATGTGACGATAATCGGCTGGGTCGTGGCACGGATGAAGTAGCGGTGATGATTAAAAACAAACTTCTTGAGTCAGGTGTTGCCGCCAACCAGATAGAAGTTATTCCCGATGAGCAGGAAGCCACTACCAAAGCACTAGAAATTGCTGCTCCGGGTGATCTGATTCTGGTATTGAGTGATGAAATAAAGCGTAGCTGGAAGCAGATTATCTATTTCAATGCTGGAAATAGGGCTGTTGAAACCGTCTCTAAACGACCCGTTGCTTCTGAATTGCCAGAGCTTGATCAATTTAACATAGACGATGAGATGGAAATTATCAGCGATGAGCGAGGCGTTCGCATCGCACGGGAAGCGGGTGATTAACGATCAATGGAATTGCTTGATTCGAGACGCTTTACCGGACCAAATTTATTATCAGATCAGCCGGGTTCCGTGGTGGATGTGGGATGCACTGAGTCAGAGTCGAAAATTCTTTTGCCGATCTGGGAACACTATGTCTCTGAAATTATGGAAAAGCTTGATTGGGTTAATGAATCCATTATGCACAGAATTTTGAGCGGCGGAATTAGCCTGGGAATTTCGGCTCCTATCGATGTCCTTTATGCGGCGTCATCAGTAAATTCTCTGGCCTGGGAATGTGCTCAGGCAGAGTTGCAGGAAACCCCGGGATTTAATCGTTCAGCGCATATACACAACGGGCTTGTTTTAATTAAAGCTGAGATCAAGGAGGAATCCAACCCGGCTCTTTTAGACCTTCAACGGATCGCCGGGGAAAAAGGGTTACCTTTTTTATGGGATGATGATGAAGTATCTATTGGTCTTGGTGCAGGCTCGAAAACCTGGCCTATGGATGCCTTGCCGGAAGTGGAAACTATCGACTGGGCTGCGTTTTTTTCGGTTCCGTTGGGTACCGTCACCGGCACAAATGGAAAAACTACAACGGTGAGACTTGCGCAGCATATATTAATGCATGCAGGGCGCAATGTTGGCTTGAGTTCTACCGACTGGATTAGCATCAATAATCAAATTCTTGATTATGGTGACTGGTCCGGGCCAGGTGGGGCGAGGCAGGTGCTAAGAAACCAGACTATCGATACCGCGATATTGGAAGTTGCTCGCGGCGGGTTGCTGCGCAGAGGATTGGGAGCATTGCGGGTCGACGCTGCGGTTATTACAAATCTAAGTGAGGATCATCTGGGCGATTTTGGATCCCGTAATCTTGAGGAACTTCTCAATATCAAATGGTTAACTAGTCGAGCGGTGGAAACTGATGGGGCGTTGATACTGAATGCCGATGACAGGTTGCTGGTAAAAAAGTCGGAGGATTTTAAAGGAAAAATAGTCTGGTTCAGCCTGGATGGAGATAATCCGGTAATTGTCCGCCATATCGAAAGTGGAGGGACTGCGTTTGTGCTTTCTGGTTCAATACTCGTCCGTACCAGTTCCGATGGTGAGGAGATTATTTGTGACACTGGCGAAGTACCCCTAACGATGAATGGTGTTGCTCGTCATAACATTGCCAATGCGCTAGCTGCATCTGCATTGGTCGAGCAACTTGGGATGTCTGTGCAGCAAATTCGGTCTGGGCTGACGACTATGTCTCAGGATAGTAATCCTGGGCGTTGTAATTTATTCAATATCAACGGAGTCAGTGTACTCGTAGATTTTGCCCACAATCCGGCTGCGATTCAGGCCTTGTTTGAAATGGCCGAGGCATTACCGGCAAAGCGAAGGTTGTTAGCTTTTAGTCAGCCCGGAGATCGCCCCGATGCGCTTATTCGTCAATGTGCCCGTAATGCGATCAGGATTGAGCTTGATAGAGTTATTATTTCCGAACTCGCTGAATATCACCGTGGACGTAAACATGGCGAGGTATTCGCGATGATAAAAGATGAATTGCTCACCTCCGGTATTTCCGAATCTGAAATTTTGCATTTCGAGGAGGAAATGAAATCTCTCGAAGCCGCACTGGAATGGGCTGAACATGGTGATCTGGTTATCATGCTGGCCTTGGGCGGCAGCGCTCCTATTCTTAAAGAATTAGAACGCAAAAGCGGTCGCTGAAGAGACGGAAGTACGGAGATTGTCCTAAAATTAATCTTGTCCTTGTTTAGCCTTGATAAATTGGGAAATTCCCTGTATTTTCCGGCCATTACGGTGCCCCACGGCGGTTAAAACGCCCTGATAAGCGAGATAAATACATTCTTAACAAATAGAGCCCGATTATGCCTGTTGTCCACTTCGATCTAGCTGACGGAACACGACGTTCTGCAGAAGGCGATAATGATACGCCCGTGATGTTTCTAGCCAAACGAAATGAAATTGAGGCTATCCTGGCGGAGTGCGGTGGAGCGTGTTGTTGCGCTACATGTCATGTTCATGTTCACCCGGATTGGAAAGATCGGCTTGCCCCTATGGAAGATGACGAACAGGACATGCTCGAGTTTGCTGAGGGTGTCGATGAGTACAGCAGACTAAGCTGTCAGATTAAACTTACTGATGACCTTGATGGTCTGGTAGTGCAGGTTCCTGAGTCACAGTACTAATCGAGCCTGTATTGAGTAAGAATGAATCAGGGATGTATACCTGTTTAGGGTCTTTAGGATCTAAGTTCAGTCAGACTGATTGGCTCTGATGTCGATATGACTCTGAATTCTTGATTTCACATGCAGGAGTTATTCGGCTAGTAAATATTTTATCTAGCTGGATAGCCAGGTTCGTAATATTATTAATACCCGCATTTTTTCCGGAAAACCCGATACCAACGTGAACGATAATAATACCGCATTGCTCTGGCAACCATCTTCCCAACAAATTGAAGATGCCAACCTGACCCGGTTTATCAACCAATTGCAGAAAAGGTTTCCTGAAGTCACCGACTTTGATTCCTTGTATAACTGGAGTGTAGAGCACAATGATGATTTCTGGGAACAGTTTTGGGCGTTCAGTGAGATTCGCAGCAGTCGGGGATGGGACAGTGTTCTTGAAAAACCAGACCAAATGCCTGGAGCAACCTGGTTTAATGGGGCAAAACTGAACTTTGCCGAAAATTTATTACGATACCGTGATGACCAGGTTGCCATTATTTCAAAAGGGGAGGCCAACGAAGTAAGGGAAATTTCGTATTTAGAACTCTATGAGGAAGTGGCCAGATGCGCCGCTTTACTTCGCTCTCTGGATGTGGGTAAGGGGGACCGGGTTGCGGGGTACCTTTCCAACAATGTTGAAGCCGTTGTCGCAATGCTGGCTACGGCTAGCATAGGTGCGATTTGGTCTTCCTGTTCACCGGATTTTGGGGTGAAAGGTGTTTTGGAACGATTTGCACAAATTGAACCTAAAATCCTGTTTGCCATCGACGGTTATCAATACAATGGTAAACAGCACAAAATCCTCAATGCTGTGCAATCGGTATGTTCCCAGATTCCGTCCATAAGAAAAACCATTGTCGTGCCATTTCTGGACTCAAATCCGGATATCAGCCACCTGAGCAATGCGTTGTTGTACACAGATATTGAGGAGGCAGACACCGAGTTGGTCTTTGAGCAGTTGCCCTTCAATCACCCGCTTTATATTCTGTATTCATCCGGCACTACGGGAAAACCTAAATGTATCGTTCATAGTGCTGGTGGCACTCTGATTCAACATTTAAAGGAGCATCTTTTACATACAGATGTGAAACGTCAGGATAAGGTTTTTTATTTCACGACATGTGGCTGGATGATGTGGAACTGGTTGGTGGGAGGACTGGCAGCGGGCTGCACAATAGTCCTTTACGACGGTTCGCCCTTCTACCCCAATAAGAACAGTATGTGGGATATGTGCGAAGAGCTGGGTATCTCAGTGTTTGGGACCAGTGCACGTTTTATCGCTGCTTGTGCAAAATCGCGAATGATACCCAAAGAGCGATGTGATCTATCCAGTCTTAGAGCTATTTTATCGACGGGCTCTCCATTAGTTGCTGAAAGTTTTGATTATGTGTATCAGAATATCAAATCGGACCTCATGCTATCTTCTATTTCCGGAGGAACCGATATCGTGTCCTGCTTCGTCCTGGGCGTGCCCACACGACCGGTATATCGGGGTGAAATACAGGGTCGAGGTTTAGGTATGGCGGTGAATGTTTACGAGGATGGTGTGCCCGTTACAGGCAAAAGAGCTGAACTTGTCTGTACCAAACCTTTTCCATCCATGCCGCTAGGATTCTGGAATGAGCCGGATGACAGTCGTTATATCGAGGCCTATTTCTCTCGTTTCGCGGGAGTATGGGCTCAGGGCGACTATGCGGAAATCACAGAAAATGATGGAATTATTATATATGGGCGTTCTGATGCGGTTCTTAACCCGGGTGGTGTGCGTATAGGCACAGCAGAAATATATCGACAGGTTGAGAAGGTTGATGATGTGCTTGAAAGTTTATGCATCGCGCAGCAATGGGAGGGGGATGTGCGCGTTGTTCTGTTTGTTCAGCTCAGAGAAGGCGTTGATCTCACCAATGAATTGAAAGCACTTATCCGTAACACTATAAAAGAGAATACAACACCGAGGCATGTGCCCAAAAAGATTATTGCCGTTCCTGATATCCCGAGAACGATAAGCGGTAAAATTACGGAATTAGCGGTTAGAAACGTAGTGCATGGAGACCCTGTAAAGAATACCGAGGCGCTGGCTAATCCCGAAGCGCTTGAACATTTTCGCGATATCGAGGACCTTCAGAGCCGCTAATTACCAACGTTATTATTTTAACTAAGACTTAAGATTTGCTCTGAACAGGTAAAGTCCAGCTCAGAAGTTGTTTAGCTGGATTTTTATATTTAATAGTACAAACAGGTTATTTTGATGAAAAAACAAGAGGTTGTGGTTGTGAGCGGGGTCCGCACCGCTGTGGGTGACTTCGGCGGAAGTCTCAAGGATAAATCTCCTGGTGAACTGGGTGCTTTAGTCGTTTCCGAAGCGGTAAAACGGGCAGGTGTCGACGCAGAATCGGTAGGGCACTGCGTTATCGGTAACGTTATTCACACAGAAGCACATGATATGTATATATCAAGAGTTGCAGCACTTCAAGGTGGTCTGCACTATAAAACACCAGCGGTCACGGTGAATCGTTTATGTGGTAGTGGCCTGCAAGCTATTATTACCGCAGCCCAGCAGATTGAGTTGGGGATGTGTCACACTGCGCTTGCTGGTGGTGTGGAAGTAATGAGTCGCGGCGGGTATATGGCTACTGGCGCTCGCTTTGGCAATCGCCTCGGTGATGGAAAACTAATTGATATGATGGTTGCTGCGTTGCACTGTCCCATGGAAAAGTATCATATGGGGGTTACCGCCGAGAATATCGCGGAAAAATGGGGCATAACCCGCGACGAACAGGATCAATGTGCCTTGACCAGCCATCAGAGGGCTGAAAATGCTATTAAAAAAGGTTACTTCGATTCCCAGATTATCCCAGTAGAATTACGTTCCAGAAAAGGTGCCACTGAATTTAGCCAGGATGAGCATGTGCGGTTTGGTGCTAATTTCGAAGATATGACCCGACTAAAGGCCGTGTTTCAGGAAAATGGCACCGTAACTGCGGGTAATGCATCCGGTATTAATGACGGTGCCGCCGCCATGGTATTGATGAGCGCAGAGAAAGCGGCCGCAATCGGCATAAAACCCCGCGCTAAACTGGTCAAATATGCCTTTGCTGGAGTAGAGCCTAAGTACATGGGAATCGGTCCTGTTCCTGCGGTGCATAATTTGCTGGATGGGACTGATTTAAGTGTAAACGACATAGACGTTTGGGAAGTTAACGAGGCATTTGCTGCGCAGGCAATCGCTGTTGGCCGGGATCTCGATCTTCCTCCAGAAAAGCTGAATCCGAATGGAAGCGGAATTTCGCTTGGTCACCCTGTGGGAGCCACAGGTGTAATTATTGCCGAGAAAGCAGTTTCTGAACTGGAACGAACCGGCGGAAAATATGCGGTAGCGACCATGTGTATTGGTGGCGGGCAGGGCATTGCCGGACTGTTTGAACGATCCGATTGATGGCGGGCGCACTACAGGGGATTCGCGTACTGGACCTGACTCGGATACTAGCCGGTCCATGGTGCACACAGCTACTGGGAGATCTTGGTGCTGACGTGATCAAGATAGAGCATCCTGATACGGGTGATGATACCCGAAAATGGGGGCCACCCTGGCTCAAGGACAGTGATGGTAATGAAACCGGTGATGCCGCCTACTTTTTCTCGGCTAACAGAAATAAGGCCTCAGTTTCCTTGAATCTGAAATCAGAAAAAGGAGTGGCTATCCTTAAGGAACTGGTCGCGATTAGTGATGTATTTGTTGAGAATTTTAAGGTAGGCGGTCTTGCCCGGCTGGGGCTTGATTATGACTCTCTCAAAACCCTCAATCCCGGGTTGATATACCTCTCCATTACAGGATTTGGTCAAACCGGGCCCATGGCGAGTCAGCCGGGCTATGACTATTTGATCCAGGGACTCGGCGGACTGATGAGTATTACGGGTCAGGCAGACAGTGAGCCAGGCGGAGGCCCGCAACGTGTTGGCATTGCCATTGCCGATATTAATACGGGCTTTTATTCGGTGATTGCTATCCTCTCAGCTCTGTATCACCGGACAACATCCGGTAAAGGCCAGCACATTGATCTGGCTTTGCTGGATTGTCAGGTTGGATGGCTTGCTAATCAGGCAATGAACTATCTTATTGGCGGGAAAATTCCACAACGCACCGGTAACGGACATCCCAATCTTGTTCCTTATCAACCCTTCGCCACTGCAGATGGAAACATTATTATTGCGGTGGGCAACAACAAACAATTTGAAGCGCTTTGCGAATTTATTCACCTTCCTGAGCTATCAAAGGATGTGCGTTATTCGACTAATGCTGATCGTATTGAAAACCGCGAATCTTTGATTCAGACTATTTCTGATGAAATCGTCAAACATAAAGATGATTACTGGTTAGCGGGTTTACCAGCGGCTGGCGTTCCCTGTTCAATAATAAACAACATTGAACAGGTCTTTGATCATCCGCAAGTTAAGGCCAGAAATATGCAAATAGAACTCCCACATCCAGTCGCGGGGAAAGTGCCTGGAGTGGCGAATCCGATTAATTTCTCGGAAACCAAAGTGGAATATAGGACTGCGCCACCGATTCACGGGCAGGATACGCGGCGAATATTGAGTGAATTGCTCGGTTATGATGAAGAGGCTATCGATAATCTGGAAAAAAACAACACGGTTTGATGACCAATGGCAAAATCGTTAATCCGCGGTTTATAGCATATTGATTGCGCCGTGCAATCAATGGCAGTGTGTACGACTTTAAAATTTATATTTATCTCGTTGAGGGGAAAATTATGTTTGGAAAAAAACAGGAAGGGATTCCGGTAAATTCACGGACCCAGGGTTCATCCAGCACTGAAAACACCCGAATTCTGGCAATCATTGCCCAGGATTACCTTAAAGACAGGAAGTCACGTCGTCGTTGGGGATTGTTTTTCAAATTATTGTTGCTGGGGTATGCCTCTGCTTTGCTGGTAATGTATTTTTCTGATTCCGATCAAGGAGTGTCTGCTACCCATACTGCCGTGGTGGAAATTGATGGGATTATCGGCCCTGGTGAAGTTTCAGCATCAGAAATCAACAAAAGCATTAAGAGCGCGTTTGAGGCACGATCGTCCCGGGCTGTTATCCTGATGATAAACAGTCCAGGTGGAACCCCTGTTCAGGCGGCCATGATCAATGAGGAGGTTAACCGTTTAAAAGCGCTGTATCCTGATAAGCCAGTTTACGCGGCAATATCGGATATGTGTGCATCTGGTGGTTTCTATATAGCGGTGGCAGCAGATGAAATTTATGCGCATCCTTCCAGTATCGTCGGCTCAATCGGCGTATTGATGAACGGTTTTGGATTTGTCGAGACAATGAAGAAACTGGGTATTGAAAGAAGGCTGCTGACCGCAGGTAAGAATAAATCCATGCTTGATCCTTTTAGTCCGATCAATTTTTCCCAGCAGAATCATGCTAAAAAAATGCTCGATGATGTCCATCAGCAGTTTATTGCTGCGGTCAAAACAGGAAGAGGAGATCGTATAGGCGATGATCCGGACATTTTCAGCGGATTGTTCTGGAGCGGAGAAAAAGCCAAACAGCTGGGGCTGGTTGATGAATTTGGGTCTGCACAATTTATAGCGCGGGAAATTGTGGGAGAAAAGAAAATGGTAGATTACACCATCAGGCCAAAATTTATAGATGCATTTGCTAAGGAACTGGGAGCTTCCATCAGTAATACGTTTCTTAAGTTAAATATGTCAATACAGTGATTATTTTTTGCGCTTTCTACGCTTTTTCCTCTGGACGGTTAGGATATAGCTGGCGGTGGTTTCTTTAGCAGAAATGGCGACGCTATAGATAATTGCTCAAAGCAAAAAATATCCATACGCCCGGAGCGCCACTTCCGTCAAACTGTC
>JAIBDK010000253.1 GCA_024679435.1 Gammaproteobacteria bacterium
CGAAATTAGTAATCAATTAACAACAACCGGCCTGCAACGTGAGATGAATCAGTTTCAATCTGAGGCTGTCGATCGATTTAAGAACGCCATTGTTCATATTGATGAGATTCAGAAAAAGCTCGATATACTTTATCAGAAAGTTGAAGAAATACTTGAAATCAAGGGGCTTACCCCGAGAAAAATTCACCCGGAAATTTACCTGGATACATTGCAGAAATATAGCGATAAGCACAATGAGTATACCAAAGGTCTTTCCATGGTCATGACCGAGCAAAATGCCCTCAGAGATCGTTATCATGCCTCAGTGATGGTAAAAATCCGAAAGCTTTATGTTCAGACCCGTGATGAAGCCCAACTATGGTGTCGAAATTCACTGATCCCGCTCCATCTGGAATTAAAAGAGAAAAATAGTCAGCTCAACAAGAGATTAATCATCATGGAACGAATCCGTTCCGCGGATACGGGGCTCGTTGATGAATTAATGGTTCTAAAATCCAGAATGAAAGGTCATCAGCAAAGAAAGAATACGATTGATCACTTCATTCATCGCCTTGATGAAATTTCCAACTTCAGCAAGCCTGATGTAAGCAACATCATTCAATTGCAAAGCAGAAAACTGGCCGGCTAAAGACCAAGATTGTGTCGACAATCACTTATTACACTAATGCGCGCTTTTTGAATCGCCTGATTAATTTTTTTTCCATCCTGTTTCCCGTCAGCAGACGTCGCCGCTAATCGACGCGCAATAACGCCACCCTCGACGGTGAGCGCAGCCTCATGAAAAGCGCGTAAAAGATCAAGGTTTTCTGCGGAGGCGTTTTCGTGCCCTGTTCTGCCGCGTTTGTCGGCAAGACAGCAATTGATAAACTTTTCAACACGCTCCGGCCTGCGAAAAGCGTCCAGCTTTTCCAGCACCTTTAATATTGTCTCAGGCCGCAGCTCACGGATTCGATGACCATGCAAATGGAATTCGCAAACTTTCAGCGCAAGTTCCCGATACGACGAAGGCACCCCCAACCTGTCACAAACCTGTTTGACCGGTTTCAGGCCCTTTGTCTCGTGACCCCGGTGCCGGGGAAGCTCTGATTCCGGTGTCAACCCCTTCCCCAAATCATGCACCAGAACCGAAAACA
The DNA here is from genome assembly GCA_024679435.1 of Gammaproteobacteria bacterium. GTDB lineage: Bacteria > Pseudomonadota > Gammaproteobacteria > Arenicellales > Poriferihabitantaceae > JAIBDK01. The sequence goes on from JAIBDK010000253.1 coordinate 1,134, forward strand.
TCACTTGTGGATCGTCGCAGATTTTACCAGCGGCCTTGAGAGACATAAGGAGATGGATACCGGTATCAATTTCAGGATGATATTTCTCCACCTGGGGCACCCCAAACAGTCGTTCAACCTCAGGCAGAAGCACCCCTAAAGCACCGCAATCACGCAATACTTCTATGAATCGAAAAAAGTGTTTTTCCGACATCGCCCCCTGCATTTCCTGCCAGACCCGCTCGGGCACCAAAGCACTGACTTCGCCGTTCACAACCATCTCCTGCATTAACAGATTCGTAGTCGAGTCAACCCTAAAGCCCGCATCATGAAAACGTGCGGCAAATTTAGCAACCCGAAGAATTCTGACCGGATCTTCCGTAAAAGCAGATGAAACATGACGAATGGTAGCGGACTCAATATCGCCTTTTCCATTAAAAGGATCGATCAACTCACCATTGCCGGTCATGGCGATAGCGTTCATAGTCAGATCCCTACGTTCCAGATCCTGCTCCAGTGTTACATCTGGATGACTGGAGAAAACAAACCCATGATAGCCCGGAGCGGTCTTCCGCTCAGTTCTCGCCAAAGCATATTCTTCCCGGGTTTCGGGATGCAGAAATACTGGAAAGTCCTTGCCCACCGGCATAAACCCCAGATCACACATCTGCTTCGGGGTCGACCCGACAACCACCCAATCCCGATCCTTTACTTTTATACCCAACAGCTGATCGCGCACGGCACCACCAACCAGGTAAAACTCAAGTTGTTGTTCAGGGTTATTCATTTTTGGTTAAGATCAGTGATCTATTTTTTTATTCCACGATTATGTCATTAACACGAATTCTGTTGTTACTCCTGTGTGCCGGTCTGACTGGCTGTGGGCAGGCAGGTTATTTTGCTCAAGCTGCAAAAGGACAATGGGATGTCATCTCTGCGCGCAACAAAGTCGAGCAGCTGCTGGATAATCCTCAACTGGATTCAAACCTGCGCCAACGACTGGAACTGGTTCGGGAGATCCGGGAATTCGCGTCCAGGGAGCTTCATTTACCGGATAATATGTCATATCGGTATTACAGTGAAACCGGTCGCCGCTATGTCGTATGGAATGTCGTGGCAACCCCTCGCTACCAACTCTCCCCAAAAACCTGGTGCTTTCCTTTTACCGGCTGTGTTGCCTATAAGGGTTACTTTGCTGAAACAGATGCTGCTGACTTAAATAACAAGTTAATTGACCAGGGCTACGATACATTCTTATATGGTGTATCGGCATATTCCACCCTTGGCTGGTTTTCAGATCCCGTTCTCGACACCTTTGTGAATTATAAGGAGGAGTTTCTGGCTAAACTAATTTTCCATGAACTGGCTCACCAGGTGGTTTATGTTAAGGACGACTCCGGTTTCAACGAAGCGTTCGCAACGGCTGTCGGGGAACGAGGTTTAACCGCCTGGATAAAACACAGACACCCGGATCAGGATATCAACAAACTGACCCAAAAAAACCAACGCAATGCTGCAATTACCGATCTGATCCTCCAGTACCGTGATCGGCTGACCAAAGCTTATGAGCAACAACCCCAATCAAATCTTGAGCAAGCCAAGAACGAAATTTTTTCCGAGATGAAGCTCACGTACGCAGACATTCAAAAAAACGGGCAGGGCACACCTTACTATGACTGGTGGTTCAGCCTTGATCTCAACAACGCTCACCTGTCATCGATCTCTACCTATCATCGTCTGGTGCCGGGCTTTAAAAAAATTCTTGACCAGGCAGGGAGTTATGAAACATTTTATTCTCTGGTGAAGAAACGGGCAAAGCTGCCGCGCGCGGAGCGTGAAGCGTGGCTACTTGATATTTCGGAATAACACTTACCCCTTCTTGTCATCCTGACTTCAAAACAGACTGTGGACCTATGTGCTCTTGACCGCGTTCTCGGGCAAGTTTTATCTGTTTCTGGCGTTCAGCATAGCGACCTCTGTCTTCTTCTGTGCGCTCGCCGAAACAGTGAGGACAACTAACACCCGGTTGATATTCAACACTGAGTTTGTCTTCATCCGTGATTGGTAAACGACAGGCATGGCATTGATCATAGCTGCCTTTCTCAAGCTTATGATTCACAGTAACCCTGTCGTCAAAAACAAAACATTCGCCCTGCCATCGGGTTTCAGCTTCCGGAACCGTTTCCAGGTACTTCAGTATCCCGCCTTTTAAATGATAAACCTCTTCGAAGCCTCGCTGTTTCAGCAATGCCGTAGATTTTTCACAACGAATCCCTCCGGTGCAGTACATAGCCACCTTTTTATGTTTTCGCGGATCGAGATTTTGTTTGGCGTATTCCGGAAATTCCCGAAACGTCGTAGTTTCCGGATCAATCGCGTTTTCAAATTTGCCCACCTGCACTTCGTAGTCGTTCCGCGTATCAATCAGAATGACATCCGGATCGTCGATCAGATCGTTCCATTCAGCAGGATCGACATAGGTGCCTGCGGAGTGTCTGGGGTCGATACCTTCAACGCCCATGGTAACAATTTCTTTCTTTAGTTTGACCCGGGCGCGTTTAAATGGGGGCTTGTCAGTAAAGGATTCCTTGTAATCTAAACCTTCCAGCCCGGGTTGCTGCGTCAGCCAGCCCAGAAAATCATCTATGTCTTGTGCTAGACCGGCAATAGTCCCGTTGATGCCCTCTTTGGCCAACAACAGCGTGCCGAGGATATCGAGGTTGTCCATCTGCTGATAAACTGGATCCCTCAGAGTCTGATAATGTTCCAGCGCAGTAAATTTATAAAGCGCACAAACAACGACAGGTAAATTCTTATCTTGCATGTTGCGGGCCGGATCGTAAATCCAGAGCAATTGAAACGTCGAAGTATACGGGAATCTCAGGCAATCCGATATTGACCCCTATCAACACTTTAACGGCTGTCCGACTTTACCACCGCTAATGACCGAGCCTTGCTGATACAGAGGACTCTTAACCGCCACTCACCCCTTCAAGCTCACAACCTTTCAGCGTTATTCGGTGCATTACCCTGCGCTCAGTGGGATAATCATTCTGAGCCTGATGCCAGGTCGCACGATTATCCCAAAACGCGATGGAGTCGTTATGCCAACGGTAACGCAACCGGA
>JAIBDK010000480.1 GCA_024679435.1 Gammaproteobacteria bacterium
CAATGGACATAATAGTTTCCCTGAAAGTCAACACGGATTCCAGCCCGGAAACACCTTCCTGTTTCGCGGTATAAGGTCCTAGAAGGTGTCCGGTTGCCCAGAGATCGAGTCGGTTGCGATCAATTTTCAGCGCGTTCAGATTGTCTCTTGGTGCGAGGTCGAGGTCGAACCACTGGTCCGCTAGAAACAGGGCGATGGCGTCTCCCTGGTAACCACCGACCCGCAGGGTTTTGGCTTCTTCGAGAGTGGCCACGGAAATATCCTGATTGCTTTTGGCCAGAAAAACCCAGTTATTTTCAGCAATGGGACCGACCCATTTGAATTTGCTCTCTCGTTCTTCGGTGCGGGTTGTGGAAAAAACGGCGGTATTTGCTTCTTCCAGCGCCATGGAGAAGGCGCGTTGCCACGGCAGCAGCTCAAGCTCGTAACTGATTTCTGCGCGCTTGAACAATTCTTCAACGATTTCCGTGGATACCCCGATAATACTGTCCTGTTCGCCAGACATGTTAAAGGGCGGGTAGTTTTCGGTTTTGAGGAGTATTGTTTGGGCAAAGAGGGATGGCGTGAAAAAAACCAAACCCGCTAATAACAGCAGTCGTGAAAAACTGCCTGAATGAAAGCGCTCAAGACAAAATCTAATCATATTACTAAATCCCCAACGGAATAAACTTCAAGCGTTAAAACTGGAGCATACGCTAAATCAGGCCGCTTATACAATCTGGATTGGTGACAGAACGGTTGGATGATCAAGGGCTGATCAATTCTATTTCCATTTTATAGAACAGCCGATGCTGGGGGTTTGTAATTTTGGACCAGTGCCGGTTTCGGCAATGGACTTCATAGCCTCAAAAAGCTCCCGTCTGGAATCCGCGCTGGCAGCAGATTTTCCACTTTCGTCCAGTCGACCACGATACTGTAATTCGAGGTCGGCGTTGAATCCAAAAAAGTCCGGAGTGCAGACTGCCCCGTAATTTTTGGCGATTTGCTGGCTTTCATCGAACAGATAGGGAAAACTAAATTCAAACGTGTGGGCGATTCGTGTCATGTTATCGAAAGAATCTTCCGGGTAATCCAGGGGATCGTTAGACATAATTGCGACCGTGCCGATTCCCAGTTCCTTTAATTCTGCTGCATCCCTAACAATGCGACTTAGAATGGCTTTCACATAAGGACAGTGGTTACAGATAAACATGACCAGTAATCCGTTGGCCCCTCGGCATTGTTCCAGCGACCAGACATTTCCGTCAGTCCCTGGAAGTGAAAATTCTGGTGCCGGAATACCGAAATCAATTACTGGGGTTTCAAGGGATACCATATAAGTTAATTTGTTTATTTATTCTGGATTATATATTTATTGAGCTTCGTTCGGGGATGCGCTGCAGTTTTTTTGACGTCGGTCGGAATGGTCCCTTCTTATTGTTTTGCTGAGCTAACACGATGGTTTATAGAAAAATACGGTACTATAATGAGGCACTATAATGCAGCACTATCGAATCTGTTCGCGTAAATTTGACTGTGTATATCACCCCGGCCAAACGTATTATGTCGAGTAAAAGCCATTCATATCAATACCTCCAGGCATCTCCTTTAACCACCAACATTGGTGCAGAAATTCGATGTGGCAGACTCACCGATATCAGTCAGGATATCGCCCGTGAGCTTTATCTGGCCATGGTTGAATTTAAGGTGATTTTTATAAGAGATCAGGCATTAGATGAACTTCAACTATGTAAGTTTAGTAAAAACTTTGGTTCG
>JAIBDK010000158.1 GCA_024679435.1 Gammaproteobacteria bacterium
GAGGCGAGCAATTTTTCCAAATTTCTCTCGCCCGTCATAGGCCGCCCCGCAGTTTGTTTTCACGTCTTGGCGCTCTCAGAAAGAATGACAGGCAATCGATAACTTCAATCACAACATTCGCTGTGAAGTCCTGATCTTTAACAAACGCATTGACCGCTTTCAATGCTGCAGAGTGCCCCATAAGTCGTTTCCTACCTCCTGCACCTTCCAACGCCCCAAAAAGCAGCATAATGGCAAACTTCTATTGCTGCTCTGACGAAAAGATAATTTTCGCTGATCCGAACAAAGCCACAATCATAAACAAGACCATAATACTTACCATCACCAGTGGCCTTGTTGGTGGTCCGTCCCCGTGCCACAGCATTGCGGGTACCATTCCACCCATGCCGATGAGCAAGTAAGTCAGCATGGCCCACCAGGCCCATGGTTGCGCCTCTTTTAATGCGTTCTGTGCTATCAGAGCGACAATTATGCCCAACGCAAGGAATTTAGCGGATGCCCAGGTTGCATGAAATCTGGCGTGATCGGGCCATGATAAGTCGAAACCGTGTTTTGGTATCAAGTCTATAGCCAATGCTGCCGCCGCCAGGAGGGGAACTATAGTGAACACCCAAACTGCAAATTTGCTCATACTTTTCTCCTGAAATGAGGTTATTTTTTAGATCGCCGGGCATCAACCATCGCCAAAGCCCGACGGTTTGACCTGCCGACAGCATGCGATTGCCAGGTACGGTTTACTTACCAAGCATGTTCAATATTTCTGTTTCTGTAATATTTCGCGTTTCATTTGAAAAACTATAGTAATGCGGTTTGCAATCAATATAGACCTGACGATCAAAGGTGAAATCACCCTGGTCGTCGAAAAGGCCGGCAGGCATAAAATGGTGGTCGTTTTCTTTCAAACGAAAAAACAGGTGAGTGCCACAGTGCTTGCAAAATCCGCGATCCGCCCATTCAGAAGAACTGAATTGAGTGATACTGTCCTGGCCTTCAAACGTCACTTGGCTTTCGCAGCGAACTGACATAAATGGACCGCCTCCCCATTTTTGGCACATTCCACAATGACATGCACCCATACTCTTTTGTGCATTTTTTGCCTTGAAACGAACAGCGCCGCAAAGGCAGGCCCCCTTGCCTTCTGTTACATCTGACATACTTTCCTCCTGCATTTAAGGTATCCAGGGAATCACATAATATCCTGCGTCAGCCACCCCGCATTGTCACGTCCGGCAACAGGTGTTAGTTATGCGGTAAGGATCTGTTGGAGAATGCTGATTTGCCGAGTCGGAAAACAACGCGACCTCTACTATCTGGCTTATCGTCATGAACACCGCCGATTTTTGCTATTGATTTCTGTGAGCGCTCGTTATTTGCATCTATATAGAATATTACCGTATCTACATATTCAAAAGCATGGCCAAGCATCACCTGTTTCAAGTCGCCATTGTATTTCCCACCCCAATGCGATCTGGCCAAAAATGTCCATCCGATTTCGACACTGCTGGTTTCTTTGTCGTAACCATGGTAACGCGAAGTACCGATGGTTGATTGTGAGTGCGTGTCTATTACCAATAAAGCTCCCCCGGATGCCAGGGACTCTTTGAAAAATACGATGAATTCCGCTCTGTTGAATCGATCTGAAGGATGTTGCTCCCATATCAAAGGATCTGAAGCAACCCTGTAGAGTGCTTCCTGATCTGCATTCAGCAGTGGCCTAACCTCGACAAGAGATCCTTTCAAAACTGGTTGATAATCAAGTGCCCGGTGGGTTGTGTTTTTAATTGAATCCAACATACCTCCTGGGTGCCGCACAGCCCCGTTTCTGCGGCCAATTGTCACTCTAACGCGTGAGCAATCATTCAGCAGACGATATGCGCTTGTTTTGCAACAAAAAAGGCATATCAGTTCATTTTGCTAATCGCGAGTCGAATGCCTAACGTGAAAAACAATGCCCCAAGGCAACGATCAAACCAAAGCCGTAGATTTTGATTTCCTTTCAAGGTAGATGCTATCCGCGAACCCATTAGTATCAAGGGTGTTTGCAGGAAAAAGCCGACGCAGACTAATACGGTTCCGTGGAACAACAATTGCAGACTTATTGGACCCGCACCTTCTACGACAAATTGTGGCAGGAAGGCCAGAAAAAAGATTGCAACTTTAGGGTTGAGAGCAGAAATCAGGGCCCCCTGTAAGAAAATCGAGTGTGCCGCCGGTGATTTATCTGGCACCGTCACTGCACTTTTTTTACTGGAAAAAAATGCCTGGTATCCCAGCCAGATCAGGTAAACAACACCGGCCCATTTTATAATTGAAAATGCTACTGCAGACGTGGCGATTACTGCAGACAGGCCAATTGCCGCCATCGCAATGTGAAAAAATGTGGCCATCAAAGATCCGAATAATGCCGCGAATCCGGCCTTACGTCCGTTACGCACAGTTTGGCCAAGCATGAACGCCATATCGGCCCCAGGGGAAAGCTCCAGCAGTACTACAGCAGTTAAAAATGTGGCCCAGTGCAGTACGGTGTAATCAAACATTTCTACTCTCTAAAGTTCTTGCCAGTGGCATAAGATACAAAATCGTGTTGTCCACATAACGCTTCTTGTCATCGGTGCCACTTCGCTGCTGCCATCAACATTCGTTTGTTAGAAGGCAGGTTCGATGTGTTGATTTTATTAACTTCTCGCTTTGTACTTGAAATCATATGCCTGTTCACCTGGTCCGTGATCGGCCAGATGCATTAACTTTTTCTTGCCCTCAGCCAATGAGGGGATATGCCCGGGATCTACTGGCCATATAACATAAACAGGTGGTTCGATACTTTCAAACCACTCACTCCGACGATTCAGAAATTTACTATGAACGGTCATGTGCACAAAGTGCTCGAAGTATTCAAAATTCTCCCAAACCGAGAGCGTTGCCGCAGTCACATCAGGGCGACCAAACAAACTTTCCAGATCGTTTTCAGGTAACTCGAAGTCGTCATCTTTTAGCCGCCATACAAACCCCCTGGAGCGATCGGCTATAGCATTGACAAGATCAGAATTATCTTCGAAGTCCGAAAGTTCTGGATCACCCCAGGGATATAAAAGATACCCAAAATTCATATGCGCGATATACATTTCTAAAAACCGTCAAAAATTTTTTCCAGCTCGGCGAAACTAATAGCATCAGAAGCAAACCTGAATGTGCCAGATTCTTTCAATTCAGCTGCCGCCCGAACCAGCGAGCCGTAAGCTGTGAGAAACAGAACAGAACCTATACTAATTCGTTTCACACCGGCAGCGGACAAATCTTTCAGTGTCAAATTCGTGTTCGATATCTCTATCACGACGTTCACTGGTTTTGTTACGGACTCGCATATATCACGGATAGTGTGGATATCCTGTAATCCAGGGGCGTAAAGCACGTCAGCGCCGGCAGCTTCATATGCCTGTAACCGTTTGATCGTGTCGTCGAGGTCTTCTCTGCCCCATACATAGTTTTCACAGCGCGCGGTCAGTATGAAATCGTGGGGAAGTTTCTTTTTGCTTTCCGCGGCGGCCTGAATTCTTTCTACGGCAAGATTGAAATCGAAAATAGGGTCAGAGGGAATCCTGGTGTGATCTTCGATTGAGCCGCCAACCAGTCCGGTTTCACCAGCCAGACCGATAGTTTCTGCAACGTCCTCCGGTCTGTTCCCATATCCGTTTTCCAGATCTGCCGAAACCGGCAGTTCGGTAGCCTCGACGATGGTTCGGCAGTTTGAAAGTACCTGGTCGCGACTTAGCGAGCCGTCTTTTTGGCCGAGCGTATGTGCCAGTCCGGTGCTGGTTGTTGCTAAAGCTTCAAAATCCATCGAGGCCAGAATTCGGGCTGTACCTGCATCCCATGGATTGGGGATGACGAAGGCCTCTGATCGTTGATGTAGCTCAAGAAATCTGGCGGCCTTTCGATGCTGATCCATAGGTGTTTTCTGGCTGTGCCGTCAGGTGATTAAAATGGCCTGTTGTATCCATCTGCATGTGCTGGTTATGTGCAAGTAACTCCTATTCATTTATCCAGTCCGGTAATGTCATAAAATCGTTCAACATTTTGTGTGACCAGGCCCCATTTCGAACTACGGGCTCGCTGCTGATGGTTAGTAAAGGCTGATTCACTGATGAATTCTTCGTAAACATGAAACTTATTGTGGTCAGTTTCGTCCTGGGTTACCTCAAAGACCAGGCATCCTTCTTCTTTTCTAGTCAAATCTGTATGTACGAGCAGCTCTTCTTTAACGGCGATCAAATCGGCTTCTGGCACAACAATATGCCCCTTCAATATAACTTTATTCATTAGGCATTTTCCCTGGGTACATGACATTTCACATCAGTGGATGGGCATCAGGTCAGATTGCTGCCTGGCCCTGTTTGTGACATTGTTTTTGCTCGTCACAGATTTAAAATTCCGATGTTAAACCTACTCCCTGTGCTACTGCTTTTTTGTAGACATAGTGTGCCGCAGCCAGATCCTGAACAACGAGACCCAGTGACTTGTATAACGTGACATCATCGGGCGTCACACGCCCCTTGATGTGCCCAAGTGAAACCTCACCGATTTCGCCAAGAATGTGATTGTCGTCAATCAGTCCCTCGTCTCGTGCCATTTGAAATTCTCCGGCCTGAGCGAGTGCGCCCTCACGCAGGTCAACGAACAAACGTGAACGCGCTACTGCGGGACCATCCAGCTCGCGTATGCCAGGAAAACTCGTGCCGACTGCGTTGATATGCTGGCCAGGTACAATCCATTCACCATGCAGGATAGGGACAGGCGAACCGGTCACAGTGCAAATGACGTCTGCACCATCAATTGCAGCATGGGCGGTATCCGCTGCCTCGATGGATATGTCGTAATCATTTGCATGCTCGTCGCAGAAGCTTTTCGCCTTGATCGGGTCTCTTCCCCATACACGGACTTGAGTAAATTCACGCACGCAGAGCATAGCGCTAAGATGCTGACGCGCCTGTGCGCCGTAACCGAGTATTGCCAGGCAGGTACTTTCAGGGCGTGACAGGAGTCTGGTTGCCATTGCACTGGCCGCAGCTGTGCGGATAGCTGTAATTTCTGAGGCATCGACAATTGCGAATGGCCGGCCGTTTTCGGTTTCGAAGAGCACGACAACACCGTTGTGACTATGCATGCCAAGGTCAAAGTTTTTTTCGAACACACCGACCAGTTTAGCGCCACAAACGGACGGGTCACCCAGATAACCGGGCATCCATCCAAATTTACCGTTCTGGGGTAGCGATATGGCGTGGCGAAGCGGCATGATGGCATCACCTTCGGAAGCTCTTTGCATTGCGTGTTCAACTACATCAATACACGCTTGCATGGACAATAGTTCGATGACTTGATTGGCACCGATGATACGTAATTCCATCCAGTGATCTCCCGGCAGCGTTATTTCAGCATTAAGTGATCCAAATTTCTCATGTTACGAGTACCCTGAGCCTATAGTGTTGCCAGCATAAAAGCACGATCAAGTTTTACAAATCCTGCTTTTTCGTATAACGCGGCTGCTTCCGGGTTATCGTTTTTGACTTCGAGTTGTATTGTTGCAACGCCAAGCTTGCGACAAGTGTTTTTCAGGAATTCCATTGCCTGACGACCAATTCCCATGCCGCGATTTGCTTCTCGTAAAAATAGTTCGTCCATACTTGCACTAACTCCTCGTGACTCTAATCGGTAGTGCAGGGTCAGAACAATGTAGCCGATGTTTTCTCCACCATGCCTGATCAACCAGACCCTGCCGACTGACTCATTAGCCACGATTGTTTGCATTGCATTTTCAGCAGGCCCGTTATCGAAGGGTGTCGTGTGATCGAATTCATGAAAGTCCTGC
>JAIBDK010000311.1 GCA_024679435.1 Gammaproteobacteria bacterium
ACCCATACCACTGCAATTACGGCGCGTAATCCAAGGCAGAGAAATAACGCAAACAGAGCAACACAAATTATATTAACGATTCGGTACGACCATGAAGTCCATTCGTTAAGAATATTACGCATTCCAATGGGCGCGTGAATTCCCGCAGCAACGACAAACAAAACGTAGAACACAGCCCAGGTCATACTGCCCTGGGTGCGACCAAGAATTTCGGCACCAGACAGCCCTCCCTTAACCGCCACCAGAATTAATCCCAGATGAATGAAAACCAACGGTCCGAGCAGCATTGCTGACACTCTTTGTGCAACGAACAATTTACGATCCAGATTTTTCATTTTCTAGGCACCGGAATCAGGAGTCTTCCGATGGCAACCCTTTGAATGCCAACCGTTTTAACCCGGCGATACTTTCCGAGGGTGCGAGCTCAATGGGACAATGCCGGGTGCAGTTTCCCTGACTGTGGCAAGAACCACAGCCCCCCGGTCCAAACGCCTTATCAAAAGTTTCCTGGCGGGCAGCATGTCGAACATCATTCACTAACGTCCAGGCACGATTCAAACCAGCAGGACCGATATAATCACGATTCCAGGCAACTACTTCACAGGCGCTGTAACAAACCGCGCAATTTATGCATTGGAGACTCGCATCCGCTGCCTGTCGAGAAGTGGAGGCCGGATCTACTGAAGCCGGAGGGTCCATCCGAGTTTTAGTGCCCTCGAACGGAGCTCCGGCTTTTTGCCAGGTATCAATAAACGGCGCAAGGTCACAAACCAGATCCTTGATACGCGGCAAATTACTAAGAGGCTCAATGGTCAACACGCCTTCATCGGCAACTTTATTAACATGCGTTCGGCAAGTCCATCTCGGCCGGCCATTCACCGTCATCGCACAGGAACCGCACACCCCAACCCGGCACGCGAATCGATAGGCAAGACCTGGTTCATGGAGGCGTTGAACCTCACTGACCACATCCAGAACTGTCTGATTTTCCCGAGCGGCCACCTTATAGGTTTCCATCTTCCCCTGATCCTTGCCACGCCATATTTTTACGGTCAATTGTTTCATAAACTAAAATAGATTCTTTTTTTAACTCAGGGACTCCCTGGATTCATAGAAAACCCCGCGTAAGCAGGCGCCGGCGCACCCGGCATCAACACATTTATGCAGCTTGGTTTCAAAGAGTCGAGACAGGCGTTCAAAACATCCGGCAATCTATCCAGATCCTCCACCAGCACACCTTCGCAGCCCAAACCTTCTGCGCTTATATCGTATCGAATATCCTGACCAAGCAAACAACCTATTGCCCGGTCCTCCCCATAATTCTGGAGCTGAATATGATGCTCAGCGTTCCAGCGAGAGTCATTGCCAATCAAAACCGTAATAGCTGCAGATTCTCTAACCGCTGTCTCAAATTCAGCCAGATAGAAACCCGACGTTCCGTCACCCATGATAGCAATCACATTAGCGTCCGGCCGCGCCAGTTTGGCTCCGACTGCATAAGGTAAAGCGGCACCGATCGCACCCGAGGGGCCGTTGGTAAGCCGTGTGTTTGCAGATATAAACCCCTGGGCCCATTGTCCAAACTCACCACCGTCACAAATCAGAATTGTATCCGGTTTGTGTTGCAAAACTGTGGAGACCGATTCAACTATTTTTTTGCTATACATTGCGGCCCCGTCATTTTCAGCAAACTGTCGATAGTTGATCCCTCGGGCAGCAGTCTCTCTCCAATCGACTCTGGAGCTGATTACGTCAGCGGTATTTGGCAAAAAATTATCCAGCAGCGTATCCACCAAGTCCACAGCAGAAATCTGAAGCATCAGCAAATTACGATCTCCAAACACATTGCGTCCATGGTCATGTGCGCCGTCATCACTCGAAACAACTCCTATGTTTTGCGCGGAAACAACATTGTTACTACCCATTGCGGAAGTGAAATCTATGGGTTTACCTAAATAAACAACACAGTCCGATGCCGCCAATACAGATTGAAAGTCACCAAGAGCAGGGTCTCGCATACCCCGAGGACTATTCAGAGTGATGATGGGTGCATCCAGAATATCCTCAAGCGGTTGAAGAGTTTCTGCTCTTTTCCCTCTGAACAAATGCGGTCCTGCCAGAATAAGTGGTTTTTTCATCGAAGCCACAAACGAAACAAGTGATCCCGCTAGTTGCTTTAAATCTTGGCTGGTTTCATCCTCTGGCAGTTGCACATTAAGAGGCACACGTACGGAAAACTCCGTGGAATTTAAAACATCAACAGGTAAAGCAATATGCGCCGGGCCGGGGATCCCTGCGCTTGCCAGAGCGATCGCTTTTTCAATAACAGGGAACGGGTCCATGTCAAAACCCAGACGCTGGGAAAACTTAACGAAAGGAGATGCTGCCGCAATTTGGTCAAACTCCTGGAATGCGCCTTTTCCAGCATCGGAGATGGGTGAATCCCCGCTCAAAAACAGAACTGGTACTTCAGACATATACGCAGAATATAACGCGCCCAGAGCATTACCAAAACCCGGCGCCGCTGTGACAAGCGCCACTCCAATCTGATCGGCAACACGGGCATAAGCTTCCGCCATGAATACCGCTGCACCCTCATGTCGTGTATGAACGACGCGCATATTAAAGTCATTAAAAGCATCGTAAATCGGCATGATCTGATTTCCCGACAAAGAGAATACTGTGGAAACGCCATGCGCAGACAAAGCCTCCACCAGGCGATCAGCGACTCTTGGGTTTTTGTCGGAAGGATAAACGTTCAAAATTCACGGATACAAAGTAATTAGGAGCTTTCGCTTCAATAATAGTTTTATTTTTATAAATATACAAATTATTTCCTTGAGTAAAAATGAAGTTGTTTGTATAATTTTTAAACATGGATATCAAAGGAATACAGACACTAGTTGCCATTGCTGACCACCGCAGCTTCCAGGCGGCGGCAGACGCGCTTGGCATGTCAATATCCAACGTCAGCCTGCAGGTTCGAAATTTGGAGATTGACCTTGATACGCGGTTATTTGACAGAAGTTCAAGACCGCCCCAACTGACCCGACCCGGGAATGATTTTGTTCAACGCAGCCGGGAAGTTCTGGTTCACTGGAATAATCTTGAAAGCAGTCTATCCACTGACCCAAGTCAGGGTGCCCTGAAAATTGGAGCCGTTCACACTTCAGTGTCCGGAGGCGTATCCACTGCTCTGGGAAGCCTTCGCCGAAAAAAGCCCGGCTTGTTTTTTCAATTACATACCGATCTCACACCCAATCTGATTCATGAGCTCAAAAAACAAAACATCGATTGCGCGATTATCACCCAACCAGATCAAATAGATCCTGAAATGCAATTCATTGAAATTGCTCAGGAAGAACTGGGGGTCATTGCCAATAGGGAAGCTGACGGAAATAACTATCGTGAAGTGTTAGAAACAAAACCCTACATCCGATTCAATAAACGGGCAACATTGGCACAATCAATTGACCGGGAACTAAAGAAGAGAAATATCAATGTTAGCGCAAACATGGAAGTGACAACGCTTGACGCCGTCGCATCACTGGTAAAAAACAATCTGGGAGTATCCATTATTCCCATCGGTAAGAATGCACCATCACTGCCGCGCCAGATAAAAACGCTCGCATTTACACCCAGCCGCTTTTACAGAACGCTCGGACTTATCACTCGGGCAGACT
>JAIBDK010000029.1 GCA_024679435.1 Gammaproteobacteria bacterium
AATGCGGGTTTTATCGGTTCCGGCTTGTGCAAGAAGCGCATCGATCTTTTCCAGCACCTGCTCAGTCTGAGTGGTGATATCGGCTTTGAAATCTTTGGCGACCTGGCCGGAAAGATAAACGGTATTGTTGTGAATAACGCTGTGACTCATGCGTTGATTGGTGTGATTGCGTGTGATACTCATTGGTATTGTCCGGTTGGTTTATTCTGGGTTGGGAAATTTTCATCTGATTTTACATCGAATGGATCTGATTTATTCCAGACAGTTGTCTTCGACTTCAATGATATCGGATAATTCGCGGTGGTGTTTGTAGTCTGGCCGGTCTTCACGGGTTAAGGCGTTGCTGATGGGATTGAGGATAAGGGAGAAGATTGATCGATCCCACGGAGACATATTGTTGGGCGATCCGTGAACCAGCGTGTCATGAAAAATAAGCATTGAGCCCTTGGGTCCGATCGCGGGCACAATGCCTCGACCGGGATTGACTTTTTCGGCGCGTGAGACCAGATCACGAACGACATCCTGATCAACAACCCACAACGGATAGGAAGTTGTTTGAGTGTCATGAAAAGCCCGATGAGTGCCATACTTATGTGATCCCGGGATAAAGTAAAGGGGTCCGTTAAAGGGTGTCACGTCATCAAGAAATATGTGCAGATTCAGTGCAAGGGGTTGTGGCACACCATCATCAGAATGATGCGTGGCAAAGTCGTAATGCCATTGCCAGACCTCCCCGGAAAAAGCCGCCTTGATATTTACCTTAACCTGCTGGATATACAGTGGCTCAGGCCTGATTTGTCTCGCCGGTTGAACCAGTCGTGGATGACGAACCAGTTTGGCAAATATTTCGTCACGTATATGGAGACCCATGGCGGTGCGAACTTGGCCGGACTCCTTCTCTATAATGTTGGCCTCACTGGAATCCTGCAGCAATGCGGGTAGGCGATTTTTGATGGTGGAAATTTCAGTTTCTGAAAAAACCGAGGGCAGAATCAAGAATCCATCCCGATCAAGACGAGTTAAATGTTCGGGACTGAGTTGCATGGCCATTATCCGAAAAAATCAAGTTAAAGATGATGTTTCAAAAAGAGTTTATCGCAAATAAGGGGTGGGTAGCGAGGCAGATTTTCAGCGAACTAAAGTGGATTTACATTAAATCGTAGATAGTTCTTTGGTCGAAATGGCGGTACAATTTTCCTCTAAAGTACAGAATTCAGTGAAATTAGCTACCACGGTTAAAGGCGCTCAAAAAAATATTTAAAAGAGGATTGGTTATGTTCGGGATTTATTCAAAGGCTAGACGCGTTTTTGCTTTGGAGATAATAGCTTTGGTTATGGGGTTGGGTTTATTTTCTGCCCCGTCGATGTCCGCAGACACGATAAAGATAGGCGTGCTTCTGCCCACTTCGGGCGGCGGAGCGTCTTACGGAATTCCAGCTGAAAACGGCATTAAGCTTGCGATCAATGAGATTAACCAAGCAGGTGGTGTAAATGGAAAAATGCTGGAATATTTCATTCGGGATACCAAGCTGAAACCTGCTGTGGCGTCCGCTGCAGCCCGAGAACTGATTACCAAGGAAGGCGTGCATGTGCTGGTGGGTGCCGTAAGTTCGGGGGTTACATTGGCGATGTCTGAGGTAGCGAAGCAAGAAAAAATAATTTTGTTTGCGCCAATTTCAAAGTCCATAGCGCTCACGGAAAGCAAGTTTCACAAGTATATGTTTCAGAGTTCTGCCAATACCAATATAGAAGGTCGGGTAATGGCCGGTGTGATGAAGAAGGTTGAAGCCGGGAAAATTTGTGCCACCGGCTACGACTATGCCTATAGCCATGACTTTTTCGCCTCCCTTGAGAGTAATCTGGAAGAGGGAATGGCCATTGTCGATACGTTTTACGTGAAGCTCGGAACCAAGGATTACAATGCTCTGATCAGCCAGCTGATGGGGTCGGATTGTGACACCGTAGCGGGCCTGATCTGGGGTGGTGGTTTTGTCTCCATGGTGAAGCAAGCAAACCCGTTTGGCCTCTTTGACCAGAAGAAATTTGTCTGGGGCGCGGAAGTCGGCTCCCACGAGATGTCGAATAGCCTGAAAGGAGACTATCCGGAAGGCATGTGGGCGAACTCTTACGATCTTTGGTACAGCCCGTTATCGGACGCGCATCAGGCTTTCCTTGACGATCTTGCGGAGCTGGAAGGTCAGAAGGAAACCAATATGTATCCGGTTACCACCTATAATGCGGTCAAGTTTCTGGCCAAAGCAATTGAAATATCCGGCGGCACTGATTCCGATGCCCTGGTGACCGCTCTGGAAGGCATGGCTATGGAAACGCCACTTGGGCCGATGACCATTGACCCCGAAACACATCGGACAGAGACCGGAGAATTCTGGGGGCCAATGAAAAAGATTGAAGGCTCAGACGTGTTGCGAATGTCGCCGGCAGAGTACGTCTATTAGAGTTAACTTCCTTGTCGCCCTGGCTGATAGATCGTAAGATCTCCATTTGCTTTACCCAGGTTTAAGCCGGGGCGGCCTAAAGAGAGTCTTTCGCCTCGGTCGCAATGACAAAGCGTTAACGGTTGGAATGACACACATTCCCTGGCACCATCCATCCCGGTTAGAATCGTTTGAAAAGGTATTATAAGACCCGTGTTTACCAATCCCGTTTTCATGTTTATCCAGCTAATGAATTCACTGGCGCTGGGGATGAATTTGTTTATTATTGCCGTTGGATTGACGCTCATTTTTGGGGTGCTGCGGGTAATCAATTTTGCCCATGGGTCTTTCTTTATGATCGGCGCCTATGTGCTTTACAGCGTGGTAAAGCGCACGGGAGACACGGCGCTGGGTTTTTGGGGCGGCATTGTAGTCGCGATGCTGGTTCTGGGCTTCATCGCCTGGTTGGTAGAACGTTTTCTGCTGCGCCGTCTTTATGACAAGGAACATCTTCTCCAATTGGTGTTTACCTTTGCACTGGTGCTGATTGTTGGCGATCTCGTAAAAATTATCTGGGGACCGTTGCAACACAGCATTTCCTATCCCCCCGGATTCGGCGGCGCCACCGATCTTGGTATTTCCCGCTATCCCACCTATATGTTATTTCTCATCCTGTCTGGGCCGGTTATCGCCGTAAGCCTCTGGCTGATTCTGGAAAAAACCCGCTGGGGGCGAATAATTAGAGCGGCGCGGCTGGATCGTCAAATGTTGAGTGCTCTGGGAGTGAATGTTAAAGCGGTTTATTCGGCGGTATTTGTTGCCGGAGCTATGCTTGCAGGTCTCGGCGGGGCGTTAGCCGCCCCCAGGCTTGCGGTAGAGCCGGGTATGGATGCATTAATAATTATTGATTGTTTTATCGTCGTTATTGTCGGCGGGCTCGGTAGTTTATGGGGCAGTTTTTTCGGTGCTATCATTCTTGGTGTTGCAACCATTTTCGGTACATTGATTTTCGGTGAATGGGAAATTGTCATCGTTTACATTCTAATGGTAGCCGTGCTCTTATGGCGTCCCTGGGGGCTGTTAGGACGGATTGAAGAGGATCGGCACTGATGAGACCACGAGGTGGCGTACAGTGGACATTGTTCGGATTATTTCTGGTGGCGCTTGTTCCTGTGGTCGGAGAACGGTATTACGTCGACCTGACAACTCAGATTTTGATCTATGCTTTGTTTGCATTGAGTCTGAATATTCTTGTTGGTTACTGCGGGAACCTGTCATTTGGTCATGCTGCATTTTTCGCCATAGGTGGATACGCATGTGTAATTCTGACCACAACTTATGAGGTTACACTGATAATCAGCCTGGGACTGTCCGTGTTAATCAGTGCGGTGGCGGCGGCCGCCATCGGTTATGTTTGTGTTCGTCTTGCGGCGATGCATTTTGCCATGTTGACTCTGGCTTTTTCCATGCTCGTCTGGTCAATAGCAATTAAATGGACCCCGGTAACCGGAGGTGATGACGGATTTGTCGGTGCAACTCTCCCTGACTTGATATCGAACCCGGTAAGTTTCTTCTATTTTGCCCTTTTGATTTTTTCAACCGGTCTGATTCTTTTAAGAGTGATTTGTACATCCACCTTTGGCAGGGCGATGATTGCAATTAGAGAGAATGAAACCAGAGCCACATTTATGGGTATGGATGTCCGTAAAATTCGCTTGCAGGCGTTTACCATCGCCGGTGCGTTTGCGGGTCTGGCAGGAGCGCTGCTGGGCTTGTATAACCGGGGTATGTATCCGGAGTCTGCATTCTGGACCGAATCGGGTCAGGTTCTAATAATGGTTTTGCTGGGAGGTATGCACTCGTTTATCGGCCCGGTTCTTGGGGCTGCCGCACTATACATCCTGGAAACGATGATTAATCAGTACACAGAATACTGGCAGATTGTGTTGGGAGTAATCCTGCTTGGCGTAGTTTTGATTGCTCCAGACGGATTGGCGGGGTTGTTGTCCGGATTCAGAAAGAGAAAGGATGATTCAGTGACCGGAGTTGATTCTGAATGATACTTAATGTTGAAAACACCAGCCGAAGCTTTAGCGGTTTTCTGGCGCTCGACAACGTTAACCTTCAAGTGGCGGAAGGGGAAATGCATGCCCTGATTGGTCCGAATGGGGCAGGGAAAACGACGCTGTTTAACGTTATTTCCGGCTTAATTTCTGCAGACACGGGAACCGTCAGTTTCAAGGACAGAGAACTGAGCAGAATGAAGCCCCATCAGATAGTAGAAGTCGGGATAGCTCGTTCATTTCAGCGGGTTAATGTTTTTCCCAGAAACACTGCATTTGAAAATGTGCAGGTCGCATTCATTGCGAGAAACAGAGAGCATTTCAAAATATTTGCCGCAGCTTATGGTAAATATACGCAGGAGATCATGGAGTTGCTCATTCTGGTAGGTATGGCCGATGATGCTTCAACTCCGGCGGGTGAACTGGCCCATGGAAAACAGAAGCAACTCGAACTGGCTGTTGCGCTTGCTGCGAATCCGGCTTTGTTACTGCTAGATGAACCAACAGCCGGGATGTCCATAGCAGAAACTATGTCCAGTATTGAACTGATACGCGATATCGTCAAGGGAAGAAACCTTACATTATTGTTTACCGAACATGATATGACCGTGGTTTTTGAAATCGCTGACCGGGTTTCGGTATTACATCATGGTCAAATAATTGCTACCGGGGATGGAGAAACAGTAAGAAATGATCCTGAGGTCCGGAGAGTTTATCTCGGCACAGAAGAGTCGGAATCATGAGCTTGCTGGAGGTTGATAATTTGCATGTTGCCTATGGGAAAAGTCAGGCATTGTTCGGGGTTTCTGTTGAGGTGTCCCGGGGTGAGCTGATTTCCCTGGTGGGGAGAAACGGTGTAGGCAAGTCCACCACCATGCGTGGAATTATGGGACTTAATGTTCCGAATAGAGGAGTGGTGAGATGGAAAGGGGAAGATATAAGCGGTCGAGATCCGCATTTGAATTGTCGAGACGGGATTGGGTATATCCCTGAAGACCGGAGAATTTTTTCAGATTTAAGTGTTTGGGAAAATCTTGACGTTGCCCGTAACTACAATGCTACCTCAACGGCAGATTCTAATATTGCAAAACGATGGAATGAGGAAAGCGTGTTTACGCTCTTTCCGGAACTCGCCGATTTAAGGAATCGGAAAGGCGGCGTTTTGAGCGGTGGTCAGCAGCAGATGCTGACAATTGCGAGGTCGCTTATGGGCAATCCTGAGTTGCTTTTGCTGGACGAGCCTTCTGAAGGGCTTGCTCCATTGGTAGTGTCCAGAATGCGGGAAGGGATTGAGCAATTGAAGGAAGCGGGGCTGTCGATTGTTCTGGCGGAGCAGAATCTGGGCTTCGTACTGGCACTGAGTGACAGAGTTTATGTGCTGGAGAAAGGTCAGGTTAAATACAGCGGAAGCGCTGAAGATTTAAAAAACAACATCGATATTCAAAAACAGTATTTAACCGTATAGGAGTTATGGTGGTCGATCACGCAAACGATATCAAATCAATGAAACTGTATACCCATATTGACAGGGTGTACCGCGAGCTTAATGAACTAGGTAAAGGTCCAGAGGATTTGCTGGATACATCGGAGCTGGCTGCCTTTGATCAGCTGCACTATCATGGGGTAGATGCGGTTCAGTACGCTGTGGATACCTTGAATATTTCGGACCGATCCAGCGTGCTTGAGATTGGTTCGGGCTTTGGGGGGCCGGCCAGACACATTGCAAAGCAGGCTCAATGCCGGGTCACCGCACTGGAGTTGCAACCGGATCAAAATACCGTTGCCCGGGAACTTACCGAAAGATGCGGTTTGTCATCCCTCCTCAATCATCGATGTGGTGATTTCATGGATACTGACTGGAGTGATGAAACATTTGATGCCATTGTTAGCTGGTTAGCGATTTATCACATCCCAGATCGTAAAAGGTTGCTGGAAATTTCTTCTCAATTACTGGGCGACGATGGAATGTTTTTCACAGAAGACCTGTATTGCCGACAGAGTCTTGAGCCCGATGAAAACCAACTAATGTCAACGGGACTGTATGCAGCGCACCTGCCAGACTTTGATACATATCTGAGGGAATTCGAACAGGCCGGGTTTGAAATTGTCGAGTCAAGAGACATGTCTGAGGATTGGGCTGAATTTACCTCTAACCGTTTGCAGGATTATCGAAATAAACGGAATAGGCATATACGGGTACATAATCTGGAAACATACCAAGCCATGGAGGGTTTTTATTCTTTTGTGAATGGCTGTTTCTTATCAGGTAAACTGGGTGGAATCAGATTAATGGCGCGGAAATCAGACTGAACATGCCAGTTTTAGCCGGTTGGTGTGGTCGACAGTTTATTAACATAACAACACGCATTATCAAGTCTTAGACTGGAATATTGTTTTTAAAGGGTAAAAGTAATGACTAAAAAATCTGCTGGAGATCTGGCTCCCTCGACTCTGGCGGCTCAGGCTCTGGGCTGGACCGATGAAGTTACCGGTGCGGTAACACCTTCCATCTCTGTTTCAACCACATTTACCAGAAATTCGGATTACAGTGCCAGAGAGAATGGAACTTATTTGCGAGATCACGGGCCAACTCAGAAGCACGCTGAATCGTTGATTTGTGAACTAGAGGGTGGACAGGACGCTTTCAGTTTCGGGTCTGGGCTAGCAGCTTGTACCGCTGCATTTCACGCTCTGGAGAAAGGTGATCATGTCGCGGTGTCTGCAGTTATTTATCACGGTGTACTCAGCTGGCTGGCACATTTTGCTGAGCAACGCGGGATTCACTACACGTTGTTTGACCCTGGATCTCTCGACAGCCTCGCTGATGTATTGGAAGCGACTCCAACCCGGCTTGTATGGCTGGAAACTCCCGCTAATCCGACCTGGGCGGTAACAGATATTCGGGCTGCCTGCGATCTGTCTCATAAGTATGGTGCGCTGGTTGCCGTCGATTCGACTGTAGCCACGCCGGTTTTAACCCGTCCCATAGAATTCGGCGCTGATCTTGTTTGCCATGCGGCGACCAAGTATCTCAATGGGCATTCTGATGTGCTCGGTGGTTTGCTTGTTACAGCCGACTCTTCCAGTCCGTTATGGGAGAGAATTCGCCTGCATCGTTTGTATGCCGGTCCTATGCTGGGTTCGTTGGATGCTTATCTTTTGGTGCGTGGTATGCGAACTTTATATCTGCGGGTCAAAAAGCAATCCGAAAATGCGTTGCAAATAGCCCGGTTTCTGGAGCAGCATCCCGGTGTAGAACGGGTTCATTATCCGGGTCTCGAATCTGATCCGGGCCATGAAGTGGCAAGACGACAAATGCAGGACGGTTTCGGTGGAATGTTATCTATTCTGATTCCGGGTGGTCGCGAAGAAGCTATTGCGGTGGTTAAGCGGGCAGCTGTTTTTAAAATGGCGACTTCTCTCGGTGGTGTGGAAAGCCTTATTGAACATCGTAAAACCAGCGAAACGGATGTGACAAATACACCGCAGAACCTTCTGCGGATATCTGTTGGAATTGAATTTGTAGATGATTTGATTGATGATCTTAATCAAATGCTACGGTTTTAACACTCTCGGGATAGCATTTAAATTACCCTTGAGCTGGCAATTTTGTATTGAGTTTTGCCGATAGTTGAGAGACATTCGGTATTCGTCGGCAGAGTATTGCTGGATGAATAAACGATAGGAAACAGTAAGTACGATATCCGGAAAAAGAGCATGGTAACTTCAGCAAATCGTGTAACCTATGACCAATGTGATCCTGCAGAATGGGCATTAAGAGTTGATCTTGCAGCGGCATTCCGACTGGCCGTGTATTTTGACTGGCATGAATCAGTGGGCAATCATTTTAGTGCCGCGGTCAGTGACGATGGCCGGACCTTTCTGCTCAATCCTAAATGGAAACATTTCGGCTCAGTGCGAGCCAGTGATCTGTTGCTGTTGAGCGCCGACGACGAATCAGTAATGGAAACGGAGAATGCTCCGGATCCCACGGCCTGGAGTATTCACGGTTCCGTTCATGGTGTCGTCAGTCGTGCAAAGGTATTGCTGCACTGCCATCCTCCCTATGCCACGGCATTGTGCGCTCTCAAAGATCCCGATCTCAAGCCTGTTGACCAGAATACAGCCAGGTATTTTAAGCGTATATCTATAGATCTTGATTTCGGTGGTATGGCCGACAGTATCGATGAGGGTCAGCGAATTGCCCGCTCTTTGGGAGACAATGATGTCATGTTTATGGGTAATCACGGTGTGACAGTGATTGGTGAGACCGTCGCTGATGCTTTCGAAAATCTCTACTATCTTGAGCGCTCGGCGAAAACCATGGTACTTGCATACTCCACAGGTCAGCCTTTGAATGTGATGTCTGACGAAATGGCAGAGAATGTTGCCATTCAATGGCAGCCGTTTGTTAAAGGTTTGGCGCAAGGGCATTTTGAGTATCTTAAATCAGTGCTCGATAGAGATGACCCGTCTTATCGGGATTAAATTTGAATCCAGTAGTCCTCATTAATTTTGGTACATGGTTCACCAGCGCCACATGCGAGGTAGTAGATGAGTCAGAATGAAAGACCTGTTGACGACAGGGTCAGCGATTTCGGGTTAAAAGGAGTCGGAACTGATCCGAAATTGAAAGGCCCGTGGAATTGGCACCCCGATCTCCCACTGGAGATGCCCCCTCTTTTTGATTGGCCACTGCGGCCGCTGGAGACGATTAAGTTTCTCTTGGGTAAAGGGTTTTTGATATCCCAGTTTTTCCTGTTTGCTCTTCTGGCAATGGTTACCTGGTTCTATTTTTTGCCACCCTTGAATCAGTGGGCAACGTTCTCGGTGGACTGGATTGTTCATGTCTTTATCCTTAATACGGTGCTGTCGCTGCTTGTAGCCGGAGGATTGCATCTGTATTTTCATACATGGAAGAAACAGGGTACCGTTCACAAATACGACAGGCGTGAGCTGGCCAGAAAAAACAAGGCCTTTCTGTTTAACAATCAGGTTCTGGATAATATGTTCTGGAGTCTGACCAGTGGTACGTTGTTCTGGACTGGATGGCAGGTTCTGTTTATGTGGTTATATGCCAACGGATTGCTGCCGTGGTCCGCATTTTCAGAGAACCCGATATGGTTTATTGTTGCCTTTATCGTTATCGCGATTTGGGAGTCGATGCATTTTTATTTTGTTCACCGAATGATTCACTGGCCGCCTCTCTATCGTGTCGCCCACGCTCTGCACCATAGAAATGTCGTGATCGGGCCCTGGTCAGGCTTGTCAATGCATCCCATTGAGCATTTTATCTATTTCAGCACACCGATCATTCATCTGATTATTGCTTCTCATCCGATCCATCTTTTTTATCATATGTATATCACGGCACTTGGGGCTTATACCGGGCATGTGGGGTACGAAGACTATCAGGTAAAAGGGAAGTCGGTGATCGGAGTCGCTAATTTCTTTCATACTCTGCACCACCGGTATTTTGAGTGTAATTACGGCACACCAATGATGCCCTGGGATAAATGGCTGGGCACGATGCACAATGGTAGCGCGGAAGACACGGCACTGATTAATCAGCGCCGCGCCAAAATGTACCAATAAAATGCGTTAATAGCGGTTTCGAGTAAAGAGAACACTTCTTCGGTGCGTCTCCGGTTTTTTTTAGGCTACTTCCGGGATCGGTTTGCTGGTCGCATTATCTTCAGCAATAGCGGCATTGAGTCCTGCCAGGGTGGCTTTTAGCATCGAGCTTACGGTGTCGTGGCTGGTTGCAACCCCTACATGGGGTACGCCGTTAACGTTGAGTTCAACGTAGGCAATCGCCTCTGCGCGGGTTCCAGCCGATAGCGCGTGTTCATTATAGTTTAAAACACGTAACTGATTGCCTGTATGGGCTTCCAGCCCCTTGATAAATGCGCTGAGGGTTCCAAACGCCTTACCGGTA
Source organism: Gammaproteobacteria bacterium (assembly GCA_024679435.1). GTDB lineage: Bacteria > Pseudomonadota > Gammaproteobacteria > Arenicellales > Poriferihabitantaceae > JAIBDK01. The sequence continues at coordinate 10,437 of JAIBDK010000029.1, forward strand.
AATTCCTCCGTAGTGTTCCCGTTCGTCAGTTGGGCCGTCACGGTATCGCCTTTTTCTTCCTTGGTCATTGAAAATTTCTCAAGTTGTAGGGGCGCAACATGGGTCATATAAATATCCTGAAACAGTTGCCATATTTCATCCACGGATAATTCTCGCTCCTGATCCTCCGCCATTTTCTGAACATCCTGACTAAAGCGTATTTGTAACCAGCGTGGCATCTCAACGCCATGATTGTTTTGCAGCACATAAGCAACCCCGCCCTTGCCAGATTGGCTGTTAATACGAACCACATCCTGATACGTCCGGCCCAGATCGAGAGGATCAATGGGCAGATAAGCGACGTCCCAGATACCGTCGTCTGGCGCATCAAGACATTTCTTGATGGCGTCCTGATGACTGCCGGAAAAAGCGGTAAACACCAGTTCACCGGCGTAAGGATGACGGGGATGAACGGGTAGATCATTGCATTCTGTGACGGTCCGAACGATTTCCGGCATGTTGGAGAAATCCAGTTCCGGATCAATGCCCAGACTGTACAGATTCATGGCCATGGTAATAATGTCCATGTTGCCTGTGCGCTCGCCATTACCGAGCAGGGTGCCTTCAATTCGATCGGCACCTGCCATCGTTGCCTGTTCCGCAGCCGCCACGCCACATCCACGATCGTTATGGGTGTGAAGACTGATAATGACATCCCGGCGGGAAGGCAGGTTGCGGCAGAAGTATTCCACCTGGTCGGCGAATATGTTGGGTGTTGCTGATTCAACGGTGGCAGGCAGGTTCAGGATAACCCGCTGGCCATTTTCGGGTTCCCAAACCCGGCACACGGCCTCACAAACCTCGATCGCATAATCCGGTTCGGTCTGGGAAAAGCTTTCCGGTGAATACTGGAATGACCATTCGGTATCGGGGTATTTAGCGGCATTTTCTTTAACCAGCCTTGCGCCGTTTACCGCGATTTCCATAATTTCTTCACGGGACATTTTATAGGCTTTGTCTCGCTGTACTTTGGAAGTCGAGTTATAGACGTGCACGATGGCGCGTTTGACTCCGATCAGAGATTCAAACGTACGTTCTATAAGATGCTGTCGAGCCTGCGTCAACACCTGGACGCTGACTTCATCCGGAATGCGGCCTTCTTCAATCAGTTTACGCGCAAAATCAAACTCAACCTGAGCGGCAGATGGAAAGCCTATTTCAATTTCCTTGAACCCGCAATTTAAAAGCAACTCCCAAAAACGCAGTTTTTTGGAAATGGTCATCGGATCAATCAGCGCCTGATTGCCGTCTCGTAGATCAACACTGCACCAAAGGGGTGCTTTGTTGAGATGTTTATCTGGCCAGGTTCGATCCGCCATATCCGGGGCGAATTTAAAGGAAGGGTATTTGCGATGGTCGTAACTGTTCACGGCTATAAAAATCAAATCGTTAATGGGAAGCGAATTTTATCTAATTATGGTGAGTTATTTTCTCTAAATTGTCTCTATATAATGTAAATATTAGGTATAATGACCAAGTAATTTTAAAAAATTAGATAATTAATTCATAAAAAAGATAAAATGAAGCTCGATAAGATTGATCGTCAAATCCTCAGAATCCTGCAGACAGATGCCAGGATCAGTAATCTCGAATTGGCCGAAAGGGTAAATCTTTCACCAACACCTTGTGCCCGCAGAGTCAAACGTTTCGAAGATGAGGGTTTGATAAAGGGCACCATTACCCTCCTGGACCAGGAAATGCTGGGACTTTCTCTCACGGCATATATCGCTGTGAGTATGCAAAAGCATACTCACGATCAGTTTGAGGAGTTTGAAAAAAAGGTGATTCAGTTTCCCGAGGTGGTGGGATGCAGCGTGGTGACCGGGCGAGCCGAAGATTATCTGCTCAAAGTGGTGGTTACCAGCATGAAGCATTATGAAGAATTTCTGCTAACCCGATTAAACAGTTTGCCCGGAGTAAACAATGTCCACACCAGTTTCGAGCTGAGAAACGTAACCCCGGGGAAAGGGCTTCCAGTTTAGTCGCATCCTGTCATTCCAGGTGCCAGACGCGTTTTCCTAACCAAAGTCGAAGAATATCCGGGCGCTAACCGTGATCTAAAACAACAGTACCAAGCAAACGGCCAGCTTGCCACATCACTCCTTTGCCATCGCATAAACATCAATTTCAATACACATGCTCTCGTAGGCCAGCACAGGCAGTGGAATCCCCGTCGTTGCAGGCCCGGGATCGGTGAAATAGGAAGAACGGATGGGCAGGTTTTCATGCAGCGCATCGGCACCGCAATTGCCTTGATACACTGTCATGATCTTGCACACATCTTGATAGTCCGCACCCAGTGCATTAAGGATGGTTTTGATATGGTCCATAGCCTGGCGGGTTTGATCCGTCAGGTTTCCCGGATGGACGGCTTCACC
>JAIBDK010000369.1 GCA_024679435.1 Gammaproteobacteria bacterium
AAAATGATCTCTGGAATTAGGAGTCATTATTCAGTGGTTGTAATTGGTGCCGGTCCTGCGGGAATGGCCGCAGCGCAGGAGCTGGCTGCCCGAGATATTGACGTTGCGCTTTTCGATGAGCAACCATTTTCGGGTGGTCAGATCTATCGACATATATTAAACAGCCCTCTGGATAATCCGGCTGTTTTAGGGAAAGACTATGCGCAGGGTCATAGATTGGCCGAAAGTATTGCTGAAACAAAAATTCAATATTTTCCGGGAGCATCTGTATGGTATCTCGATGACAATCGAATTATTGGGGTCGTCAATCAGGATAAAAGCTATCAGGTTAGTGCAGATAAAATAATTATTGCTACCGGCGCCCAGGAACGGCCTGTGCCAATTCCGGGATGGGAATTAGCCGGGGTTATGAGTGCCGGTGCAGGACAAATTTTGATGAAGTCAGCGGCAATGATTCCATCTGAAGGGGTTGTGCTTGCCGGCAGTGGACCTTTGCTGCTCTTGCTCGCAAACCAGTATCTGGATGCCGGGGTAACCGTTTCTGCTATTGTCGATACGACGTCCAGATTTGCTCTTAGATCAGCCATCGGCAATTTGCCGTCCGCTATTCCTGGAATGGATTATTTACTGAAAGGAGTAAGGCTGTTGCTCAGGATAAAACGCGCAAAAATTCCGGTTTTTAAGAATTCAACTGAACTGAAACTCCATGGTGATGCTCAAGTGCAGGGGATCAGTTTCAGATCGGGAGAGAGTGATCACTTTCTCGAATCCCGATTGGTATTGCTGCATCAGGGTGTTATCCCGCAATTACATCTGGCTCTGGCGGCAGGCTGTGAAGTTGCCTGGAATCAGGCTCAACAATGTTGGCACGCTAAGATAGATGAATGGGGGCAGTCCAGCGTACCCGATATTTTTGTGGTTGGAGACGGGGCAAAAATTATGGGCGCTCAAGCTTCCGTGGCACATGGCCAATTATCTGCTATTCAGGGGGGTTACGAACTTGGAAAGCTGACCTCGTCACTTCGAAGCAGTTTGTCGTCAAAAATTCGCCGAAGATACATCAGGCATGTGGCAATTCGACCGTTTCTGGATTCGTTTTATGCAGTCCCCGAGGCATACCTGGTTCCCGATGATGAGACCATGGTCTGCCGCTGTGAAGAAGTAAAAGCTGGAGAAATTAAAAAACTGGCCAGACTTGGTTGCATGGGACCCAACCAGGCGAAGGCATTTACTCGTTGTGGGATGGGACCGTGCCAGGGCAGAATGTGCGGTTCAGTCGTTGAGCACATTATTTCCAGAATTGGGGGTCAGCGTATGGAGCACACAGGACGCTATCGTTCGAGACCACCGGTAAAACCGATCACACTAGGGCAAATATCGACCTCGACAGAAAGTCACGCTGAATATTAGGCTGCGATACTGTGTCCGGTGCGCCCAGTGTATATGCGGGTAATTTCGATAGATCATTTTTTATTGACTAGCTAATTCCATGCTGGCCACATCTCCGAGCGTTTCATTTATTTCATCGTATGTGACATAACTTCGGTCACGTGGATCCGCCCACACGCTGCAAATCAGGCTATCAAGATCAGATTGACGGGTATCGCCTAACAAAAATTTAGTGGCCATGGTGTATTGAACACCTCCGCCGTTAAAGAAAGATCCTCCAAAGCTTGCAACCTGGATCGGTGAACTAAGAACAATTTCCCGACGCCTTATCACATCGCTTACAACGAACTTTGCCTGCTTGACTTGAAAGGGATCTTTGAGCCTGTCTTTTCCACGGGTTGAATAGAAGTAGCAGTACGGCTCTGCTTTGGTGATTTCTTTAAAGTCTTCGACTCTGCCGTTTTGAATATGGATTCGCACGCCCTGATTAACCTGAATATCCTGATTTAGTGTAATCGTGCCGCCCATAGCCTGACGGTACAGGCCGGGTCCCTGATACGACGCGATGGCCGGCTGCAGGAAAAGTGCAAGACTGATACCGATTACTAAACCCGCAAACCGGTTTGTTAATCTTAGTGAATTTAAATTTGTGGATAGAACCATTTTAAGTCTCTCTGTTTGAGTATTTAAAAACCAGTACAACATACTCAAACAGTACCCGTCTCGCGGTGAATGTTATGTGAATTTCAAGAAAGTTTTCGTTTCGTGACTTGATAATTTGATAGCAAAAGAACCTTACTTGCCTGTTTCTCTGCGATTGTCTTTAGTTTTCTCTAAAAATGATGAGATTGTCCGCAGTTGATTGCCGTCATGGATTCGGGAATAGCTAAGGTTCAGCCCACCTTCAGTAAGGGATCGATCATAAATTAGAAGCTCATAACCACCATCATTGTTTATTAATAAGGCGTAAACGGTTAGAGTTTGGTCAATAATCCTGGCCCACACATACGGGTCCCCTTTTATCGGGTCAAGGGGTTTTTTACCGCCAAAGACACTTGGTTGCATAGCGGCTTGAAATACATGATCTCTTTTAGTTGGTGTGAAGCTGATGGAGTACTTTTTAGTTTTTGGTTTTTTCCCCGGTTTGAACGTGGTCACTTCCCAGTCAACCTTAAATCCTTCTTCTGTTTCTTGAATTAGCACGCCAAGATCACGTTTAATTTCAATCTCATTTTCAATATACAAGGCGTGGCCGACGTATTTCCCAGTGAATGGTTCTATTAAGGCGCCGGCTAGCGCCTCAATTGCGAATAGATTGCTAAGTAACCCCGCCCCCACCAGGCCAATGTGGATCGACCTTTTTAGAATTTGCTTCATAATTTGATATGCTTTTTACGCGATTAGTTCGTTAATTAAAGATTAATACTTTGCCTTGCCTGTTAATAATGATCCTAATCAGTATTTAAATCAAGAACAGATATCTTGTATTAAAAAACAGTGTTTTACAATGAGATAAATTTTATTTTGTTTAGGAACCAGTTATTGTGAAAGCTCAGGCCGCTATCCTTAATCCTGTTGCGGCTCATGCACGGTTTTTGGAATTTAATATTGACGATAAGAATTTGTTGCCCAATGCGATTTCATATCTGGTTGCATTGCCCACCAGCATCCATTCTGATGTTGAACTTATTATTGGGTTGGGATTGCCGCTAAC
>JAIBDK010000397.1 GCA_024679435.1 Gammaproteobacteria bacterium
GTTCTGAGAAAGTTCCTGAGTCGTATCTATGTAGATATAACCCGCTGCAAAATGTTCATCCAGCGCATGGGCCGGACTAATAAACAACATAAATAAAAGCATCTCGCAACCAAAGAACTTATCCAAACCTCGTTTTTTGAGACTTCTAACAGTCATTTGCATGTTTTTTGATCATCATTGATAGTTTCCAATTAGACCATGCAGTAAACTAAAATACGCGACTTTAAAACAGAGGTTATAGCAGTGGCTGAGTACGTTTTCACGATGAATGGCGTGGGCAAGGTTGTTCCGCCCAAAAAAGAGATCCTGAAAGATATTTATCTAAATTTTTTCCCCGGCGCAAAAATAGGTGTTCTGGGCTACAACGGCGCAGGCAAATCCACTTTGTTGAGAATAATGGCTGGAATAGACACGGATATTATCGGAGAAGCCCGCCCCCAGGCTGATCTCAAAATCGGGTATCTGGCGCAGGAGCCTGAGCTTGACGACACCAAGGATGTTCGTGGAAACGTTGAGGAGAGCATGTCGGAAATCAATGAAGCGCAGGAAAAGCTCGATGCTGTTTATGCCGCTTATGCTGAACCCGATGCAGACTTCGATGCGCTGGCAACCCAACAGGCCAGACTCGAAAGCATCATTCAGGCAGCGGACGCTCATAATCTTGACCACAAGTTTGATATAGCTGCAGACGCATTAAGATTGCCGCCCTGGGATGCAGACATCCAAACCCTTTCAGGTGGTGAGAAACGTCGGGTTGCCCTCTGTCGGTTGCTGTTATCAAACCCTGACATGCTGATACTCGATGAACCTACCAACCATCTTGATGCAGAGTCCATTGCATGGCTTGAGCGTTTCCTTCATGAATATCCTGGCACGGTGGTCGCAGTTACTCACGATCGATATTTTCTCGACAACGTGGCCGGATGGATTCTCGAGCTTGATCGTGGACAGGGAATCCCCTGGGAAGGAAACTACTCATCCTGGCTCGATCAGAAAGAAGCTAGACTGGAGCAGGAACAGAAATCTGAAGTCGCAAGAATAAAAAGCATGAAGAGCGAACTGGAATGGGTACGTTCCAACCCTAAAGGCCGTCATGCCAAAAGCAAAGCTCGAATCAAGCGATTCGAGGAACTCAATTCATCAGATTTTCAAAAACGCGCGGAAACCAATGAAATCTATATTCCCCCAGGGCCGCGTCTGGGAGATCAGGTTATTGAAGCAAAAAATATAACCAAGTCATATGGCGACAACATGCTATATGAAAACCTGAGCTTCAGTCTTCCCAAGGGCGGTATTGTAGGCATCATCGGTCCCAACGGGGCGGGAAAAAGCACGTTGTTTCGAATGATGACCGGTCAGGAAGAACCCACATCCGGCGAATTTAAAGTTGGAGAATCAGTAAAAATCGGGTACGTGGATCAATCCCGGGATTCCCTGGATGATAACAAAACCGTTTTCGAAGAAATTTCTGGCGGCAATGACATCATGCTGGTGAACGGTTATGAAGTTCAGTCTCGGAGATATGTAGGCAGATTCAATTTCAAGAGTACCGATCAACAGAAAAAAGTCGGACAATTATCCGGTGGAGAGCGCAATCGGGTTCATCTTGCAAAACTGCTCGCCAGCGGTGGTAATTTATTGCTTCTCGACGAGCCAACCAACGATCTCGATGTGGAAACATTGCGCGCGCTGGAAGAAGCTATTCTGAATTTCCCAGGCTGTGCAGTCGTCATTTCACACGATCGCTGGTTTCTTGATCGTATCGCAACACATATTCTAGCCTTTGAAGGGAATTCTCAGGTGACCTGGTTCGACGGCAATTACAGTGACTACGAAGAAGATTACAAACGGCGACACGGTGACAGCGTGAAACCGGAAAGAATAAAGTACAAGCGTTTAAAATAAGTCAAAAGAGGCTGCCCTTAAAGGCACATCTACTCATCAGGCACGGATTCGAATGATGAATCCAGCGGATAGATCGGGTGCGACAAATTCTTATACTCAAACTGGGAATAATCAGAACTACACACTCCCGGCCCTGCCGCGAGAATGATATGTTGCGCCAGCGGCTCGAAGCCGGCGCGAAAATGCTGGCGGGACTTAACCATAACGTACTTTTTACGAAGCGGGTCTATCCCCGCATGGGTAAAACAACCCGGATCATAGGGCTCCCAGCGCTCACTGCACAAAACCAGTTCCATCTGATCATTTTTTAACACTGCCGTCGGGCCGAGGTTAACCTCAAGACCAGTTTGCATCGGGCCAGTAATTACAAACTTGCCATCAGTTATTTTGCTAACCCGTCCAGTCACCGAGAGACCAAAGCCTTTCTGTTTTATCGCAGGGACATCTGTTTTACCCCCGGCGCTAAGCGTGATTTCGGCTCCTTCTCCTACCTTGATCATTTTTGCTACCGACGTGGGATCCCAAATCGGCCCGGCAACGATACCATCGAGCCCTTGAGCCACCATCTCACCAAGCACAGTCAGGTCATCCGCACTGCCACCGGCCCCGCAATTGTCGCCATGATCTGCGATGACCACGGGATATGATGAAAGCGCGCCGGCTTTTTTCACCGACTGCTCTAGAGACTCCGGTTGATACACGAAATCTTTGCGCCGGCGCCATCCCTCCATACACAATGATTCAGCCAAACTTTGGCCGTTTTCCGAATCTTCATACTCGACTGTCAACGCGCTAAGAGAGACATGGGGAATATCTGCCAGCGGAAATCCACCGAAAACAGACGCATTCAAC
>JAIBDK010000416.1 GCA_024679435.1 Gammaproteobacteria bacterium
ATAAAATTCCTTGCACAGCAACCTAAATACAACATCATGTCTATTTCAAGTGGAAAACAAGTCATCTCCAATCCAATCGTAAATTCCCGTCTGGTCAGTCCAAGGTTGTGTCAGGAAATGATGCTGAATGTCGGTGTTAAATTTGTCGACCTTAGACCTGTCTCATCAGCATCCGACGGATTCCATTTACCCGGTGCGGTCAGACTTGAATATGCCCGTTTGAATCGGAAAGTGGGTTTTGCGGATGGCTTGCTGCCACAAATGGAACAGATTTCGAGTCTTCTACAAGAGTTAGGAATTAACCCGGGCGATTTTGTCGTTGCTTATGATTCCAACAATGGTATTTCAGCAACCCGGTTTCTCTGGATGCTGGACGTGATCGAGCATACTGAACACGCTTTGCTGGATGGTGGATACGGTGCCTGGGAAAGCGCGGGTCTGCCCGTGGTTCCCGTTTCGGAAGTGCCAGAGCCCGGGGTATATCCGGTAGAGAAGTTTGGTAGCGCACTCGCTACTAAAGAATTTGTTCTCGAATCAATCAATCACCCCGATCGGATTATTGTTGATGTCAGAACCTTTGACGAATATACCGGTGAAGATGAACGAGCAATCCGGGGTGGAAGAATCCCTGGGTCTTTGCATTACGAGTGGGTTTCAGCTTTTAATCAGGAAGAAGGTTGTTTCAGGGAGAGTGAAAAAATAGAGTCGGAGCTGGTCTCGCGAGGCATTACCAGAGATAAGGAAATTATTGTGTATTGCCAGTCGAACCGACGGTCAGCCAATACGTATGTCATTTTAAAATGGCTGGGTTATTCTCGTGTCAGGGCCTATACCGGATCATGGTCTGAGTGGGGCAATGATGATTCGCTACCGATCGAGACGGGCATTCCGGGGTAGAAGTTGACGCAGTTCCAGTGAAACGGTTTACTGAACACAAACCCATGTAGTGGCAATGTACTTTGTACCCTGTTCAACGGTTCTGCCGCGGTGCAGGTGGGTCCAGAAAGGCGGGAACAGAATTAACGACCCTGCGCGGGGCGTCACGCTGACATCCTGAAAAAAGAAATCGGTTTGACCGCCGGATTTCGGCGCATCGTTCAAATACCAGATAGCAACGAGCTGACGTTTACTAAAATCTCCCGGCCCGCTGTCGACATGCCAGTGATAATACTCTCCGGCATCTGTCTTTTGCATGTTGTAGCCTAGATCATGGAGTGGGTTGGCCTGAAAGAATGGGTGCAGGCCGCTAATCAAGCTTAATGCGTGGCTGAGCGAATCCCGCAGCAATAAATCAACGTCGCTCCATTCTTTTCGGCCACTGATTCGCAAGTCAGTGGATTGTTTAATCGATTGCTCTACGTCTCCCTGCTGACCCATTCTCCCGGCATATTGCTGATCGGTATGGGTGTTGAATTTGAAAATCATCCGTTCGCAAGTTTCTGGCAGCAATGCGTTATCGATAACATAGATAAATGAGCCGGGCTTAAGTTCCCGAAAGTTGGTTCCTGATGGTGATGCGGTTTCTGTCATGCCGGTATTTTACCTTTATCTGACACATATTCTTCAATGCGAAAGTTAATTCAAAAGTTTTAAGTTTCTATCGTTGTTGGCTCTCACGCATGACTGATTATGCCAAAGGCTTGCAAATTCATTAAACAGTGTTTTTAGCCGCATGAATTAAATTGCCGACATGCTTTTGGGGTGATTGCTGGGTGTCAATACTCCCGGCCTCCGGCGCCACCAGAACGCCGGGAATAAATTTGAATTTGTTCTGAATAATGCATGTTAGGAAAGTCCATTTTTGTCTGGCGTGCGCCGTCACCTGGCAAAATTTAGTTGCGGAAGTCGCTATAAAGAAGACAACAATACTAATTAAATTGGGATCAATTTAAAAATAATGATCAAAGTGTGACTTTTATCACTTCGATTCTTCAAAGTTTCAGGCACGATGAGAAATTATTATTTAAGTCAATTGCAAATGACTGCAATTCTGGATCAGGCTTGAAAACTTTTGGATGAGTTAATGGAGTTGTACGATGTGGTTTAAGAGTAATGGATTACTGAAATTTTTGAGCTCCTCTCAAAAAAAAACGAGCAGCACATGGTGCGTGCCTCGGTGCATTTCTTCCCCATATATTTCGAAAACAACCTCGGGGGGATATTCCTTTGGGGGTCATGGCTTGGCAAGCCAACTGATCAAATTACGTTTAAGTAATATGACAAAAACCTTATTGACGGGTGTTGGTTTATTATTTTTTGGACCTTCGTGGGCAACAATGTATGAAGTTTCCAGGATAGACGACAACGGCTGGTATGACTATGGGTATGCTTCTGGAAAGTTGTCAATGCCTCCTACAGGAAATGGAAGGATAGACGATTGGCATGCAACGTGGCCGGGACATTCGGATATGTATTTATCTCCATCACAATGTTCATCGGTAGGCCAAAGCCTGCGGATCAAGTGCCCGGTAAGTTCGTGTAGCGGAGGCTTTCGTTGTCGAAAAGACTCGAGTGGTAATCTAGTGTGCCCCACAAATTCGGTAGAGATCGATGGG
>JAIBDK010000444.1 GCA_024679435.1 Gammaproteobacteria bacterium
ATCTTTCCCAATTGTCCGGCTTGTTTCAGACTGTCGTTAACACCTTTGAGCATGACATATTCAAAAGTAATTCGCTGCCGATTATTATTATCAACATAACGGCGACAACTTTCCAGGAGCTCGCTGATTGGATATTTTTTGTTTAAAGGCACAAGTTTATTACGCAGTTCATCTTCAGGCGCATGCAGGGAAACCGCCAGACTAACGGGACATTCGTGTTTCAGTCGATCAATCATGGGAACCATGCCTGCAGTGCTAAGGGTAACCCTTCTGCGGGACAAACCAAAAGAGAAATCATCCATCATCAACTTCATTGCGGAAGTGACATTATCAAAATTCAACAGTGGCTCCCCCATCCCCATCATAACCACATTAGTAACGGGGCGACGTTGATCATTGTCATGACGTTGAAAAATCAGGCCTTCGGACTGCTCTATGCGCTCAAGCACATTATTAGCGATCCAAACCTGACTGATAATTTCATCCACATCAAGATTTCGATTGAAACCCTGACGAGCTGTAGAACAGAATGTACAGTTCAAGCCGCATCCAACCTGAGATGAAACACACAAGGTACCCCTGTCAGTTTCAGGAATATAAACCGTTTCAATGCAGTTTCCATCCCTGAGTTTGAGCAACCACTTTACCGTTCCATCATCAGAGCGTTGTTGACTAACCACCTCAGGCAGATTCAGATTGCTTGATTCTTGCAACCGCTCTCGTAGCCCTTTGCTTAAATCAGTCATATCCGAAAAACAAGTTACGTTTTTCTGATAGACCCATTGCAACACCTGCTTGGCACGAAAACTTTTTTCCCCCATATCTTTAAAATACGACTCCATAGACAAGCGATCAAGCGACATCAAGTTTCTGGGGGAATCAATCATGCGGGGTGTCAGCTCTGGCTACTTAGCGATGAATCGGATCGAGCCAGTAAAATTATCAAGAACACTCAACGGGTGCGCCGGCAAATCTGATCTTCGCTAAAGAAAAACGCAATTTCTTCGACTGCAGTATCCGGGGCATCTGAACCGTGAACTGCATTTTCTTCCACATTAGCGGCAAAGTCCGCGCGAATAGTGCCTGCAGCAGCATCGGCCGGGTTTGTTGCACCCATCACTTCCCGGTTTTTAGCAATGGCATTTTCGCCTTCAAGAACTTGAACCATAACGGGCCCTGATGTCATAAATTTAACGAGATCGTTGTAGAAGGGGCGCTCTTTATGTACAGCATAAAATTGCTCGGCCTGCTCCTTACTGAGGTGCAGCATTCGTGACGCGACGATCGTTAACCCCGCCTGTTCAAAACGACTGTAAATATTGCCAATATTATTGCTGGCGACTGCATCGGGCTTAACGATAGAAAATGTACGCTGGATAGCCATTTGTTGCTCCAAATAAAAAGATAATTGTTTTTCGATCCGCCTTTTATTGCCACTGACCTGAAACTACGCGAATATTTGGTAAAATAAACTCCTAATTACAATAAGTTTAATTTGTAACCTATTGATAATAATATATTAACAACCGGAAAAATGACGGTTTTACCAAATACCGAAATCAACAGAACAGCCTGTGACAAGCAGGCAGACTTAAGAAAATTCGAGGCGCGGATTGTACATGGATATACGTGGTGCGGTAAATATAAGACAGACAATAGATAGTTGTTTAGTTGCAACATCCTTTAAGCGTTTTTTCTCCGACACCTATAATTTTGACGTCAGCCCAGGAGCCTGGTTTGACAGGCGACTCAAACTCAACCGGATAATAGCCTGCCGAGCGACCAACCGACCGATAGTGCCCTGACGATAAATCTTGAACCGCGGATTCTATTACGACACGAAAGGTTTTCCCGATAAACCGGTTAGCGACGCGCTTCCATACTATCTGGCCAACATCCCGCGCCTGCTTTGATCTATTTTTTTTGATTCCAATGGGTACTTGAGAAGGTATCCGCGCCGCCGGCGTTCCCGACCTGCTTGAATAGCTAAAAACATGCGGATAAGGAATTTCCAGTTCTTCGATCGCCGCCAGGGTATCAGCAAAATGTTCGTCTGTCTCCGTGGGAAAGCCCACCAAAATATCGGCGCTTAACACCAGATCAGGCACCGCATCCCTTAATACCTTGACTCGCTCATAGATGAGTTCACGCGTCGCCCTGCGTTTCATCCTTTTCAAAATCAGCGTGTTCGCACTTTGCAAAGATAAATGAAGTTGGGGGCATATTGTTGAATTATCACCGATGATGGAAACAAGTTCATCGCTGA
>JAIBDK010000011.1 GCA_024679435.1 Gammaproteobacteria bacterium
AGACTGACGATGCTGGAAGCAGAAACGCTGGTTATGGTTACCGCACGACGACCCAGCGACAAACTTTATTTCGACCTTGAATCCAAACCGGATTTACTTAACGCAGCCGGAATCCAGTCTGTCAATCGCATCGGTGACTGCGTTGCACCGTCCACGATCGCCGCCGCAGTTTATGCCGGTCATCTGTTCGCACGGGAATTCGGTGAACACATAGATATCGACGAAGTACCTTACATTCGAGAACACCTGGAAATATAATGCTACTGCCGCATCAGGCAATTCGGTCGACCTGATGCGATGGCGCTGATCGTTGCACTAACAAAAAGCTCACCATCTATATCATGCTTGATGTGATTGGCATCTTTTTTGATGCGGGTTTCAATAGACGCTGCACCGGCAGCGATTGCCAGCTCTTGAGCTTCCCGTTTGGCGATTCGGGTTGCTTCACTGATTGCGATTTCAAGATTATCGTATCTGATCGGCTCATCACGATGAAATAAATAGAACGTGCCAAACTCGGGCTGAGTAACGGTCACATGGGAAATCTGCACTACCGCTCCCATCACTGCACCAATGGCATTGGCAGTATCAGCATGCTCTGGCAGGCACAATTCCACCTCCAGCTTGCGAGCCACCTCCGGAAAATAATCTCCCGCAGGACCGCCGACGGCGACTATAGGGTAGCCCTTGGCGAACTGCAGTTCAAACAAAGGATTGACTTTATTTGCCTGACCCTTCTTCAAAATAATATCAGCAAGGAGTTGGGTCAGGTTACGGGAATGGGAATCGTCCAGTTTACCGTGCTGATTTAAACCCGCTTCGATGAGTTTCTGGCTGATTTTATGAGTGACCAGTTCAAATACCTGTTGGCAGGGAGTAATGGCATCGCCCACTTCCCAGTTTCCACAGCCATATAGATGACGCATCTGTCGACCCCAGATTTTAGCGCCGAGCTCCGCGGCTTCAACGTTCCAGTGATCACTCATACCCAGCACGTGGGTCGCATCAGATGGCGTAAACCCACTGTAAATAACCAGACCCAGGCGCTCCATACGGGCAATAGCACGCATCATAGGCCGATTGGAGTCGACCAGCATTTCCAGTTCAACGGGCCCCTCTTGCAGCCTCTCCCATGCTTCTTTCTCGATATCACTGAGATTTCGAATCAACACTTCATTTTTTTGTAACGGCAATGCAAACTTATTATTTCGCGGACTAGGCGAACCACTGAACTGCCGCTCAATGGCGGATATCACTTCCGGGAAGCGATGAGCTAGCAAACTCATCGGCACAACCCGTCGCTGGGAAATATCAATTCTGGTCTTGAATCGAACCTCACTGTCACCACCAAGACCGATAGAAAATACCCGGATCGCTTCTACCATGGGTTGCCAATCGCCGATTCTGGCGCCATCTTCACACAATTCAGGCTGCCCGTCTGTGACAATGGCGATATCTGTTGTCGTACCTCCAATATCGACAACAATGGCATTTTCCTTGCCGCTCAACGCACAGGCGCCGATCACACTCGCAGCGGGGCCAGACAATACGGTAGCAACAGGCTGCATCCTGGCGGTTTCAGCATTGACCAGAGAGCCATCTCCTTTAACAATCATCAGCGGTGCTGAAATGTTTTTCTCCTTGAGAATAGATTCCACAGAATCAATAAGCGCCTGAATATAAAGAATCATCCGTGCATTCAAAGCCGCAGTGAGCGCTCTTCTTGGCGCTCCCAGACTGGAAGCCAGTTCATGTCCGCAGGCAACAGGCTTGCCCGTCAGTTCGTATACCATTTCCCGCAACTGTTTTTCGTGGGAAGGATTCCGGGTACCAAACATAGAGGAAATAGCAAAAGCAGATACCTTGTCGCTATGCTCAAGAATTTTCTGTCTTGCAATATCCAGATCAAGAGGCATCAGCTCTCCACCCATGGCACCGTGCCCACCGTTCAATAAAGTGACGAATTCACGTTCAAGAATTTCCGAAAGGCCACTTTTATCAACCTGTGATTCGTTGTATCCGGGCAATAGAATCGCCACCGGCGCACCTCGACCTTCGACCACAGAATTGGTAGACAATGTGGTGGAAAGTGCGACTAGATTAACCTGATCGAGATATTCCGGGGGCATGCTGGAAATAGCATTACCAATTCCGATAGTTAAATCAAAAGCCGTTGTCAGACTTTTGTTCTTGGCAATAACTTTCTGTTTTTCATCAACGATAACGGCATCGGTATAGGTGCCGCCCGTATCGATACCTAACTGGTATGACATGGATTAATTCTCGATCGGTGGAGTTTATCTAGAGGTCGAATTCTAATCGATTATTAGTCGTTTCAAAGAAAATAAAACAGCAACAACGGCCGCTCAATTTTCTACTTTATTGTTGTATCGTTCAGAAATGCTGGTAAAAAAAGCATCCATATGAAATCGGGCATGCGCTTTTTCATAAGTAAAAGCCCGTCCTTCGGGGCATGCCAGCCTCGCAGAACAGGTATGATTGCGACAATCTGAATTCGGATTTCCCTCAAGGAACCCATAGCAGCCCTCAACATCATACCCTTCATCAGAAAAGGCATTGACAGGGCAGGTATTCAGACAGGGTTGATCGACACAGAACGCACAAAGAGCAGAAAGACCTAACTGCTCATTTTCAAAAGGACGCCCTGCTTCGGAAAACATATCGAGTTCAGAAAACGAACGGGGCAATGCAATACCAAACCGATAGGCATGCCAAAGACCGTAGTCAGGATGAATAAGCATCCCCAGACGGGAATTGCCCATAGATTCTGCTTTTTTAGCCCACTGAATGAAAGGCTTGTAGGGTGGCCCACCAAACGGAAAAAATACCTGGCCGTCTAGTTCCGCACTCATTTTATTACCAATTCGTTCACTCCAACGATTCAGAGGGTCCTCCAGACCATCGCGATACTCGCTCGAAGCAGAAAAAATTGGCCAGATTGACGATCCGGCGTTACCAAATAATATCAGCGATTTTGCCTTGCTATTGTCACCGAGGTTGAAACCATCATCCTCAGCCATTATGTTAAATCCACCCCGAATAACGAGTCCAAACCGGACTGCCGCCTGTTCTATTACGTGATAATCCGAAACCATATTGTTAACGTTCACTCTCTGTCAATTGTAGCAATTGTCATTATCTTCCATTACATTACCAAGTCTGAAATTTACAAAACATCACCAAACCGCCACAGTGTTTTTCCAGAACGCAATGCCCAGACGCGAATAAAGGATCGGACACATGACCAATCTTCAGCAGAGCACTCACCCAGTTTCTGTCAATATCCTGAACAATGGATCAGAGATTAAGCTGCAATGGCCCGACAGGGCATCCCGCTATCATGCGGTCTGGCTGCGAGACAACGGTCAGGACCAAAACACGCGGAATCCGGCCAACCACCAGAAACTGATTACCATCGCCGATATTCCTGAAGGCGTATTCGTGGAACACGCCATCATTACAGATCAGAACCGCCTGGAACTTGGCTTTGGACCGGATCAGTGGACGACTTCAATAGACATTGAATGGCTATATGCTCACAGTTATGAGGACTCGTACCAGGAACGGGCTAACACAATGTTTGCCGATAATATAACCACCTGGAATTCCGGTTTCGTCAAAAATATAACCCGGTCAAACTACGATGACGTACGAACCAGCCCCGAAGCATTGTTAGAATGGCTGCGGGCGGTTGACCGCTACGGGGTTGCTATTCTTTTAGGTCTGCCCGACAAAAACGCAGCTGTACTGGATGTGATTGACCTTTTCGGCTACATCCGGGAAACCAATTACGGACAATATTTTGAAATCCGTTCGGAAATAAACCCCATTAACCTCGCCTATACCTCTATTGGTTTGCAGTCTCATACAGACAATCCCTATCGGGACCCGGTTCCGGGTTTACAGTTGTTCGGATGCCTCGAAAACAATACGGAAGGAGGAGAATCCATTGTGGTAGACGGTTTTCGAATTGCGGAGACTATCAGACAGGAAAATCCGCGGTGGTTTGAGTTGCTGTGCACATATAATGCTCAATTTGAATATTGCGGATCAACTGGCACACATTTGCAGGCCAGTCGCCCAATGATCGAATGCGGACCCGATGGGAAAATCATCCATATTCGATTCAACAATCGCTCATGTGCGGCCCTTACTGAGATTCCTTACGACCATATGGAGGAATATTACCGTGCTTATCGACGATTCGGTGATCTGGCGAATAGCAATCAGCTGGAAGTGATTTTCAAACTCCAGCCCGGACAATTATTTATCACTGATAATACCCGCGTCCTGCACGGCCGCACCGGATTTTCCGGCCCCGGCAACAGATGGATGCAGGGTGCCTACGCGGATAAGGACGCACTGAAAAGCAAAATTCGGGTACTGGAACAGTCGCTTAATTTAGGAATCGATGCGAATCAGGTAGTCAAAATTTACTGAAATACCCATCAGCAAACCGTACAATACGATCAGACAAACAGGCATCTAATCAAAAATTGCAAAAATGAGTCAAGTTGAACTTAACCGGGATAATATTATTCCCTTCCTAGCCGATATATTTAACCGGCTGGGAGCAGACAGCTACCTGGGGGAAGAGGTGTCCATGTCAGAACACATGCTACAGTCTGCTTTCAAGGCAGAGCAGGCGGAAGAGTCGGATGCCACAATCACCGCGGCACTATTGCACGATATAGGCCACTATACCGGCGAATTTCCTGAAAACTATATCGAACTCGGCGTTGACAATCAGCATGAGACAATGGGCTCGGCTATCCTTGAGAGGTTTTTTCCAGCAGAAGTTTACGAGCCGGTTCGCTGGCATGTTGAAGCAAAACGCTATCTGTGTGCCGTGGAGCCTGAATACTTTTCCGGACTGTCCGACGCGTCGGTAAAAACGCTGGAATTACAGGGCGGACCGCTTGACCACAATCAGGTAAAAGAATTCGAAAAAAACCCGCACCTCGATGCCATAGTGAGAGTCAGGCGTTACGACGATGGAGGCAAGCTGGCCGGTGTGCTCACCCCGGATATTGGCCACTACCTGGATATTGCTCAATCAGTTCTGGACGAAAACACAGAAAATTGAATCAGGTCTTGGGAAGGGTTACCCCGGTCTGGCCCTGGTACTTCCCGCCTCGATCCGCATAAGAAGTTTCACAGATTTCGTCAGATTCAAAAAACAATACCTGCGCAATTCCTTCGTTGGCGTAAATTTTTGCAGGAAGCGGGGTCGTGTTAGAGAACTCCAGAGTGACATATCCTTCCCACTCCGGTTCAAACGGGGTAACGTTAACAATAATTCCACAACGGGCATAAGTGCTTTTTCCGAGGCAAACTGTCAGTACATTTCTGGGAATTCGAAAATACTCGACGGTCCTCGCCAGAGCGAACGAGTTGGGCGGGATAATACAAACATCGCCAACAAAATCTACAAAGCTGTTTGCATCGAACGCCTTGGGATCTACAACAGCCGAGTTGATATTGGTAAATATTTTGAATTCGTTTGAACAACGAATATCGTATCCGTAGCTGGACGTACCATAGGAAATTACCCTGCCCTGATCAGACTCTCGAACCTGCCCCGCTTCGAACGGTTCGATCATTCCTGTGGATTCCGCCATTCTACGGATCCATTTGTCTGATTTGATCGACATTACTAGTTTTGCTGTATGACGATATTAGGAAACTTGGAAGAAAAATCTTTCTTTCGCATCGCCAGTTTGGCCGCCGCATTTCGGGCAAGTTTCTTGTAATTCGCTGTAATAGCGCCATCGGGATCCGCCACCACGGTGGGACGGCCGTTATCAACACTTTCACGAATAGAAATATCCAGCGGCACATCCCCAAGAAAATCAGTGCCGTATTGTTCCGCCATATTTCGACCTCCGCCACTACCAAATATATGTTCTTCGTGACCACAGTTTGAACAAATGTGGGTGCTCATGTTTTCCACTACACCCAATACTGGAATATCAACCTTTTCAAACATTTTGTATGCTTTTCTGGCATCCAGAAGAGCAATATCCTGAGGGGTAGTGACGATAATAGATCCCGATACCGGCACTTTTTGGGCCAGAGTAAGCTGGGTGTCACCGGTGCCCGGCGGCATATCAATTATCAGGTAATCAAGATCGTTCCATTGAGTATCATTCAACAGTTGTTCCAGCGCCTGAGTGACCATAGGTCCGCGCCAGATCATAGGGGATTCTTCATCTACAAGAAAACCGATAGACATTGACTGAATATCGTAGCTGCTCATAGGCTCCAGTGTCTTGCCGTCTTTAGATGTCGGCTGACCACTGACACCCAGCATCCGTGGCTGGCTGGGCCCGTAGATATCCGCATCCAGAATGCCCACCCGGGCACCTTCGGCGGACAGTGCCAGCGCAAAATTGACCGAACAGGTTGATTTGCCTACCCCCCCTTTACCCGAAGCAACAGCAATGATGTTTTTCACTCCTTTAAGCGGCTTAACCCCTTCCTGGACTTCGTGGGCAACGGTATTGGAAGATACGGTTACCGACGCACCAGGAACCGCATTTTCTATAATTTTTATCAATTCGGGCTCCCAGCTTTTAGCAGGATAGCCCAGGGCGATATCAATCTCTACGTTATCGCCCTCTATGCGGATATCTTTAATTTCTTTACTGGCAACCAGATCCATCTCTGTATGAGGGTCTATTATTGCGCTCAAGCTGGTTTCAACTGCTGCACGATCTATTTGTGTCATATTATTCGGCCTGGTTTAAAATGAGGTTTCCCGGTGGAGTAAACATTTAAAAAATAACGATCAACTTTACTACTGCGGATTAATGCAAACTGATCAATATTTTTACTGCAGTGATAAGCGGCTAAAAAACAGCATAACCGACATGGCAATATGCATTTTTGCGGCACCACTGGCCATCCAGCCACGCCCGATTCAGTGCCGACATGCCTAGCAAGATGGTGTTTAAATCTAACCTTTCAACGGTGGGTTCAAATATAATATTGTATCCCAATATTCAACGACAATGCCCTAAATTATTTTACCGCCCCGATGACAAATTCTATTAGAAAAATACTGGTCACCAGTGCACTTCCCTATGCCAACGGGCAAATCCATCTGGGCCACCTGCTGGAATACATTCAGACTGATATCTGGGTGCGATTCCAGCGCCATCGCGGAAACCAGTGTTTTTTTGTTTGCGCCGACGATGCCCACGGCACGCCTATCATGCTCAAGGCGGAAGAAGAAGGTATTAGCCCTCAGGATCTAATTGACCGTGTTCAGATAGAACATACTCGAGACTTCGACAACTTTCTGGTGTCTTTTGACAATTACTACAGCACCCATTCTCCCGAAAACAGACATTTTTCCGAGCTGATTTATAACCGTTTGAATGCAAAAGGCCATATCAACCGGCGTACCATCACCCAATTATATGATCCAGAAAAACATATGTTTCTGCCGGATCGCTTCGTTAAGAGCACCTGCCCTACTTGTCAGTCCGATGATCAGTACGGCGATAACTGCGAAGTCTGTGGCAGCACCTATTCTCCCACCGACCTGATTGATCCTAAATCTGCAATTTCTGGAGCCACACCCGAAGAAAGGGAATCCGAGCAGCTGTTTTTCAAACTTGGTGATTTTCGGGAGTTTCTCGAAGAATGGCTCGATCAGGGGCATACCCAGAAAGAAATAGCCAACAAACAAAAAGAATTATTTAAAGAAGAACTGTTTGAATGGGATATCTCCCGCAATGCGCCTTATTGGGGTTTTGAAATTCCCGGTGAAAAGAACAAGTATTTCTATGTCTGGATGGATGCCCCTATCGGCTACCTGGCCAGCTTCCAGAATTTATGCGAGCGCGAAGGGCTGGATTTCAATGAATTTATGAATAAAGACAGCGAGTGTGAGCTGTATCATTTTATTGGCAAGGATATTGCACGGTTCCATACCCTGTTTTGGCCTGCACAGCTTCATGGCGCGGATTTTCGAACCCCAAACGGCGTCTGGGCTCATGGCTTCCTTACCGTTAATGGCCAAAAGATGTCCAAGTCTCGAGGCACGTTCATTATGGCTCAAACCTATATGAATCATCTGAATCCAGAATATCTGCGGTATTATTTCGCTGCAAAACTGGACAACAGTATTGAGGATCTTGATCTCAGTCTCGAGGATTTCCAGGCTCGGGTCAATTCCGATCTGGTGGGAAAGCTGGTCAATATTGCCAGCCGATGCGCGGGTTTCATCACTAAGGTTTTTGACGGCAAGCTGGGCAACCAGCTGGCAGACGAAACTATGTACGAGCAATTCGTTACGACCGGTGAAACTATTGCACACTCTTATGAAAACCGCCGCTTCAGCAAAGCGATGCGGGATATCATCGCACTAGCAGATCAGGCTAACCAGTATATCGACGCGTCGAAGCCCTGGGTCCTGGTCAAAGACGATAAAACGCGACCTCAGGTTCTGGATATCTGCACCCAGGGCCTTAACCTGTTTCGACTTTTAATGATATATCTGAAACCGGTTTTGCCGGTTACCGCAGAAAATGCGGAAAATTTCCTTAATATAGACCCGTTGTGCTGGGAAGATATCTCAACACCACTACTGGATCACTCAATAAATCGCTTTAAACCACTGCTAACCCGAATTGAAGAAAAACAGCTACAAGCCATGATCGAAGAAACCAAAGAAACTGCGGATGCCAACCCCAAGCCTGAGTCGGGCCCTCTTATTGAGGATCCAATTTCCGGTGAGATCAATATCGACGATTTTTTTAAAGTCGACTTACGCGTCGCCAAAATCCTCGAGGCAGGACACGTCGAGGGAGCGGACAAATTGCTCCAGTTCACACTGGATATTGGTGGTGAAACCCGAAACATTTTTTCCGGAATTAAATCCGCTTACGATCCGGAAACGCTGGTGGGTCGATTAACCGTGATGGTAGCAAACCTTGCCCCGCGAAAAATGAAATTCGGCATTTCTGAAGGTATGATTCTATGCGCTGGATCCGGTGACAAGGAAATCTATCTACTTGAACCAGATTCAGGCGCTAAACCGGGAATGAGAATTACCTGACAACGTCAAAATATCATTTAACGCCGTCGTCTTGCTGCGCGGAGCCCAGGGAATCTCTGCAGATTACTGCCGATTTAAAGTCAGGGCTGAATTCAAAAATCCGTCCGCAGCGATCGTAATGACATGAGGCCGTCAGAATAACAACCGTAAAAAATCTTGCCTATCGCATCACAAATGGATTTGCCATGGGGTCTTTTGAGGTATTAATCCACACTGTTTTTGTCCGGGTGTAGTCAAGTAGTGCTTCTATTCCCGCTTCACGCCCATAGCCACTATGCCCGAAACCACCAAAGGGTGCGATAGGGGATATGGCACGATAGGTATTTACCCAGAGAATACCAGAACGAATTTTCTTACTGACCCTGTGCGCCCTTGCCAAATTTTCAGTAAACACACCGGCACCGAGGCCAAATCTGGTGTTGTTAGCCATGGCGATACCGTCTTCTTCATCCTTAAATTTAAGAGCACTTAACACCGGCCCAAACATTTCATTCTGCACGGTTTCGACATTCTGATCGGGGCAACCCAAAATAGTGGGTTCATAGAAATAGCCTTTGTCAAAACCTTCAGGTTGTTTGCCGCCATGGTGAAGCTGCGCCCCCTGTTTTTGAGACTTTCCGACTGCGGCGACAATTCGATCTACCTGAGCCTGAGTAGCCAAAGGGCCCATTTGAGTATCATCAGCCAGAGGATCACCAATTCGGATCTGCCCCGCACGTTCGATCAGCTTGGTAAGAACCTCATCATAGATCCCCTCCTGGATAAACACCCGGGAACCAGCAACGCAACTTTGCCCGGATGCGCCGAAATTACCAGCGATAATTCCGTTCACCGCACCTTCAATATCAGCATCATCAAAAACCACAATAGGGGATTTTCCACCCAATTCAAGGGAAACGTGGGCAAAGTTTCGAGCCGTATTTTCAATTACACGGGAGGCCGTTTCCGGGCCCCCGGTAAACGCCACGCGAGCAACATCAGGATGCCCGGTCAATGCTCGTCCGCAAGGCTCACCGTATCCGGTAATAACGTTGATAACTCCGGGTGGAAACCCTGCTTCATCAACTATTTTAGCGAATTCAAACATTGGAGTTGGTGCTTCTTCGGAAGCCTTGAGCACCACCGTATTGCCGGCTGCCAATGCCGGGCCGAGTTTGGTGGCGGTGAGAAACATCTGCGCATTCCATGGAACAACTGCTGCTACGACTCCGATCGGTTCCCGGGTTGTAAATACGTGCATGTCCGGTTTGTCGATAGGCAAAGTTGTCCCTTCGATCTTATCCGCCAGGCCGGCAAAGTAATAATAGTAGTCCGAGACATAGCCAGTCTGTCCCTGGGTTTCCTTGAGTAACTTCCCGCTGTCTCTGGTTTCAATCTCTCCAAGAAGAGGAGCCTTATCAACAATCAGGTCTCCCAGCTTTCTTAACAATTTGCCCCGCTGTGTCGCTGTCATGGTGGACCATGGGCCTTCGAACAGTGCTTTTTTGGCGCTTTCTACCGCACGATTGACGTCTTCCTCAGTGGCGGCAGGAACTTCTGCCCAGAATTCTTCGGTAGCCGGATTCAGAGTTTTGATTGTGCCTCCGTCCGCGGCATCACTCCATTCACCGTTTATATAATGCTGATATTTTTGCATGCTCTTGTCCTCTGATATTTGACCTGATTCGATCCGTGCGGATCTGGTCAGGTCGGATTCTTTAAAAATGATAGCACCTGATGACTCATGTCATCGGCAAACTCTGCAGGCCCCATGTGCCTGTGCAAGTGATTAACAATGAGACGGGAATCGGGCAAATCCCGAGCCAGAGCTTCTGACATGGCAGGTGTTGATCCCACATCATCAGCACCGGTTATCACAAGCGAGGGACACGTAACATCTTTGACCCCATAATTCGACATCTCTTGTTCTGCATTACCAAATAAATGATAGGCCTTAAGATACCCATCATCCGTATGCTTTGAGAAAACTTCACGTAACGCATCCATTTCATCCGGGTGGCTTTCCCTATAACCATCGGTGAACCATCTCTTTATGGCAAGTTCAACCGTCGCCATGGGTCCTTCATCCCGGGTGATGAGATAACGATCCCGAACACCCTGACATTGTTCATCTGTCCGCTGATAGACACTATGCAACAGTATCAAATGTGCCAAACGTTCAAAATATAATGACGCATAGGCCTGACTGATCACCGCACCCAGTGAAAAGCCTAGAAGCGATATCCGATCGATATCAAGATGGTCGAGCAATTTATTTATCTGATCGATAAAATCCCGAACCGTCCGTGCCCCATCAGGATTACATGAGCCACCGTGACCATAGAGGTCTAACGTCAGCACACGATAATCAACGGTCAGTGTCTTCAGCCAGGGCAACCACATATCCTGATTAAGGCCAACACCATGGACTAAAACAATAACCGGTTTAGTTGCTTCAACCGAAGTTATCCGGTAACAGGTGCCGTTTATACAGGATGATTCTACCCGGCTCATTAAATCCGTTCAAACTCCGGCAAAACCTCGTCAATGAACAACTGCAGGTTTGCCTTTTTCTTTTCATGGCTCATGCCGTTGTCAAGCCACAATGCATATTCATCATATCCCAGAGATTCATAAAATTTGAGTCTCTCGATAGCATGTTCAGGGGTTCCGATAACATGATTTTTATGCATTTCGGATGAAGAAAACATCTCTATAGCCGCTTTTTCCTCTTCGGTAACCGGATCGATGTTGCCATTGTGAACCGGACGATCATTGCGAAACCAGGCTCCGAATGTGTTGTACCAATCACTCAACTGGTTTGCCGCCTGTAGATGCTCTTGCTCAGTTTTAGCGACAAACAGGTGCCTTAACACCATAATTTTAGGTTTCGGATTGTCCGGATTATTAGCCACTGCGCCTTTGAACTTCTCCATTAGACTGACAATCTCCTGATCACCCTGCCATAACGGCGTCACCTGAACATTACAACCATTAGTAATGGCAAAATTGTGAGTATCCGGATCTCGCGCCGCAATCCACATTCCCGGATACGGCGACTGCAGGGGTTTAGGGATAGAGGTAGTCGCCGGAAATTGCCAGTACTCTCCATCATGAGTGTAATCGCCTTTCCACAATTTTTGTAATACCGGGACCATTTCCCTGAGTTTTGCCCCCGCACTCCAGGCATCTTCGCCGGGTGAGAGCCTTTGATACTCAAACTCATAGGCGCCTCTGGACAGGCACATCTCCAGTCTACCGGAAGTAATAATATCCACCATGGCAGCTTCACCGGCTAACTTTATGGGATGCCAGAACGGGGCAACCACAGTCGCCGTTCCGAGCCGCACGTTTTCGGTCTTGTTGGCAAGATCACTCAACTGGGCAAAGGGATTGGGGGCAATAGTAAAATCCATCCCATGATGCTCACCCACCCATATGGCACAAAAGCCGCTGCGGTCAGCCATCTGACAAAGTTCAACAAAATTGTCATACAATTTGGCATGCGGAATGGACGTATCGGTGCGCTCCATATGAGCAAATAATGAAATCTTCATGGCATTCTCTAATCGCTTACACTAAAAATATTTATTCTAAAAATACGGTTATTTCGGACCACTCAAACCGAAAAGGCTAACTTTACTCACTTTACAAATCTTAATCATCGTCATTTTCAGACAACGTTTTAACCGATCCATCGCGATCACTCCCAAAATACACGCCAAACCGTTGACGACGGGACTCCGTGACATACCTTTTAAGCATGATCACCAACGCATCCGACGAAATATTATCCCAGGGAATATCATCATATCCAAACAGTTGAATTTTTTCTGAATTTTGAACTTTCTCCCTGGAAAATTCTCCGCGTGCTCGATAATAAATGGATTGCTGACCACTTTCTTCACTCTCAAAAACCGCAAATAGTGAACTGATACTGGCGCTAATATTCTTTTCCATCAGGTAGGATTGAAACCGGTTCAAAGAGCCAGGCGTATAATCCAGCCCACTGGCGGGAACCTGAAACTTCCCGGTTTCACTATTTTTCTCGAGCCATATTTTTCCGTCAATTTCGATTATCGCGCCGACCACAGCACTTGAACCAGCACCGGCTGTTTTAGCGGCCGAACGCTCAAGACTCAGACTCATATAACCACCTCGAACATAACCAAGTCCAATACGGTCATTGAATTCATAGGCACTCACCTCGCCGATAACGATGACATGATCACCCGCATCCACCACCTGATGTCTCTTACAGTCAAACCAGGCAGATACACCATCAAGCAAGGGGAAGCCGGACTGACTGCCGGTCCATTGGACAGCATCGAATTTGTCGGTTCTTTTTGATGCAAACAACCCGGATGTTTCGGCCTGATCTTCTGCAAGCACATTAATTGCGAATCCGGGAGACTCTGTGAATACATCACAACTTTCAGCAGATTTATCGATACAAATCAGCAGCATCGGAGGATCGAGAGATACTGAGGTAAAAGAATTTGCTGTGAATCCGCGGGGAGTACCGGACTTTTCCCGGGTTGTTACCACCGTCACGCCTGTCAGAAAGGAGCCAAACGCACTTCTAAGATGTCTAAGGTCAAACTGACTCAAATCTGTCACCGATAGAAAAACCAGGGTTACTGCGGACGACAATTACCAATCAGGAAATAGCAGTTGAGGGTAAACATAAGCAAAAATCCGCCAACTACAAACAGCATCCCTGACTAAATCAAAAGCCGCAAAAAAGGACTTGTGGTAATCGAAAAATCTGCTCGCGTATCCTAACAGTATCAGACATCGACTCCAAGAAAAATTGTTTCCTCAGGGGAAATATGCGCAACCTATTTTGTTGAAACTGTTTTTCCGGGTCGCAACGAAAAACGGGTAGCCATGCTACCCGTTCTTGCTATCTGATCCGTTGCGAAACATCAACGCTTTGAGTACTGAGGGCGCTTTCTGGCCTTGTGAAGACCCACTTTTTTACGCTCAACTTCGCGCGCATCACGAGTCACAAATCCGGCCTGTCTGAGAGATAATCGCAATGCTTCATCGTAATTCATCAAAGCCCGGGTAATACCGTGTCTGATTGCACCGGCCTGTCCACTGTTACCCCCGCCAGCTACATTAACGTTAACGTCAACCTTGTCCAGCATTTCTACCAGTTCAAGAGGCTGACGAACAATCATTCGCGCCGTTTCACGACCGAAATACTCTTCCAGAGATTTCTTGTTAACGGTAATACTACCAGAGCCACGCTGGAGATATACACGGGCAGTCGAGGACTTGCGTCGTCCTGTACCAAGATAAGTTTCTGTTTGTGCCATATATTTACTTTATATTTACTTTGCTAATCTATTGATGTCAAACAATGTCAAACGATGTCAAACGATGTCAAATCTCAAGGATCTTAGGTTGCTGCGCTTCGTGACGATGCTGATCACCCGCATATACTTTTAATTTTGAAAACATTGCGCGGCCCAGCTTGTTACGCGGCAACATGCCTTTAACCGCTGTTTCGATGACTCTTTCAGGATGGTCTTGAATTAATTCTCGGAAGGAAGTTTCCTTGATTCCACCTGGAAATCCGGTGTGATGGTAGTATTTTTTGGCATTCGCCTTATTACCAGTCACCGCAACTTTTTCGGCATTTACGACGACGATATAGTCTCCGGTATCAACATGAGGGGTGTATTCAGGCTTATGCTTCCCTCTCAAACGGTGTGCAATTTCTGCGGCCATACGACCCAAAACCTTGTCGCTGGCATCAATCACATACCACTCGCGATTTACTTTTTCTGGATTTGCTGAAAACGTTTTCATAAATTTGAACGATTTTCGGGTAAAAAATGGATCGCGGATAATACTGGAGTGCCACTCAGGATACAAGCACTAGCTCACTTAATTAGGAAATTATTTACCTGAGCCCAAAAAATATCCCCACTCTGAGCGCAGGTTTATGCCCTCATCATTAAAAACCCCGGATTTTAGGGCATTCTGGCCCAAAGTTTGCTCAAACCCGGTCAAAACCTGCGAACAGAACTATATTCGAAGCCTTTCCACAATTTCACCTCCAACCAGATGACGGTCAATGATCTCATCGACATCCTCCTTATCCACGAAGGTGTACCAAACTTCTTCTGGATAAATCACCATAACCGGACCCTCATCACACCGATCCAGACAACCAGCCTGATTGATTCGAACCTGACTCCGACCGTGCATGCCGAGTTCCTTCAAACGGGCCTTGGCATAATCCCGGCATTCAGCCGCACCATAGTCAGCACAGCAACGTTTGCCGTTTTCACGTTGATTAACACAAAAGAAAACATGCCGCTGATAATAAGAATCGCTCATAACTACTCGAAGAAATATTTAGACTAAAATTATGCCGTACAGACGGAGGATATATAAACTAAATCAGTAATTCCACCCAATGTTTTACCGGCTCCCCATCCTCAACCGTCAAATGGGACTGACAACCAATATTGGCAGAACAAACGACATCAGGATGCACTGAAGCGATGGCTTCAAGCTTATTTTTCTTCAACTGACCGGACAACTCCGGCTGAAACAGGGAATACGTGCCTGCCGAACCACAACACAGATGAGAATCCGGAATATTTACTAGGGAATAACCTACCCTGGACAAAATACCCTCGACCTTACCTACCAGCTTCTGACCGTGTTGTAACGTACAGGGAGGATGGAAAGCAACTTTACGTGACACGTTTTGAACCGGAAAATCAGATTTGATTTCCAGATCCAGAACTTCACTAAGGTCCCAGGTTTTATGCGCAATAATTTTAGCTTTTTGAAGATACTCCGGATCATGGCGAAACAGATGCGGATATTCCTTTATGGTGACGCCA
>JAIBDK010000380.1 GCA_024679435.1 Gammaproteobacteria bacterium
ACCAGTTGATTGGTCGCTATGAGACAGCTGCGCTCATGTTTCGGGAGCGAATACAGCTGGTCAGCAATACCGATATCGGACGGGCCTGGCTTGCTTCGGCATTAGGTCATCTGGGCCGGATTGATGAAGCGCAGGAGGTCTGGACGGACCTTCTGCGCATAAATCCGGATTTTTTAATTGAGCCACGCATCGCGAATCTGGCTTTCGTCAATCCTGCTGACAGTGATAATGTGCGCGAAGGCCTGGCCCGGGCGGGTTTACCATGATAAATACGGATGCCACAGACTCGTCGTAATCCGTTTAGAGTGCAGCGAATTAATTTCCGATGAGCGCGTATAGAGATTTAACGGCCTGTTTACTTTATCGTCGGATGCTAAGTGCTATAGTCAGTAGCAGATAATCAACAATTTGATGGACGAATTACTTAACATACTTAGTGGGATTGCGGATGACGGGAATCAGAGTTGGAGGACCTTGCCGCCAGCCGCATATCACTCCGATGCACTATTTGAACTGGAACGCGAACGTATATTTAACGCCGGCTGGATTTGTATCGGTCGTGCTGATCAGGTAACCGATTGTGGAGATTATCTGAGTATTGATGTTGTGGGTGAACCGCTTGTAATGGTTCGTGATAAAGAAGGCGTTCTCCGGGTATTTTCAAATGTGTGTCGCCACCGATGGATGCGGGTTTGTCAGGGAGCGGGAAATGCCGGATCGTTGGTTTGTCCGTATCATGCCTGGACTTACAACCTGGACGGCAGTTTACGTGCAGCGCCTGAAATGGATCAAACACCTGATTTTGATATTGGTACTACATCATTACCACAGGTTCATCACGAGGTATGGGAAGGTTTTGTTTATGTGAATCTTGACGGAAACGCGAAGCCTCTCACGCCCCAGCTTCAATCAATTACTACGAGAATTTCAGAATATAAACTGGACCAGTGGCGGGTCGCGGCTACTGTGGATTGCGGTGAATATCCATGGGACTGGAAAGTAATGCAGGATAACGGTGAGTGCTACCATCACTATGGTGCGCACAGCGAAACGTTTCAAATAGATTACCCTGCGCGTGATGTGATCACTGAATGTGACGATGCCTGGATACTTCAGGTGGCACCGTCTTCGAAATCGAGTCGCAGAATTGGCGATGACGGGTTGGAATATTCCCCGGGAAATTTTGAACCAGGCAGTGGCCTTGCAGACTGGCAACGAACCAGTTTCACTTTGATTTATGTGCTGCCCAATTTTTTTATCTATCTCCAGGCAGACATGGGAATGAATCTTCGTATGCTGCCTCTTGGCGCAGGGCGTATACACTTATTGGCAGACGTCATATTACCTCCCCAAGCATTTATGGTCTCCGATTTTGAGCAGCGGCTTTCTACATGCGTCGAGTTTTTTAAACGATTTAATGAAGAAGACGTAGCGGTAAATATTGGAGTGCAAGACGGCAGCCATAGTAAATTTGCAGGGTCTGCTCCACTGAGTCACCTTGAAGCCCATAACCGGCATATTGCCTGGTGGGTGGCATCACGATTGACTAAACAGGTGACTTGAAAGAACGAGAGAAAACAGAGGACTAACATAGCTCTGGCGACGATTTCTTGCATAGGGACTTGTTTTAAGGCGCTGCTTATATTGCTCTCAAAATTAGCACCTCAAATCGAATTTTGTCAGGAATAGTAAATTGTTGCCTGATCATTTCGATTACAATGCCTTTCTACCTATCAAAAAAATCTTAGTCGAATACACTCATGGATTCCCCTTTACCGCGGAAATTAAGTGTCATCCTGCACGCTGACGTTGTTGGGTATAGCCGCCTGGCAGGGGTTGATGAAGATGACACTCATCGGCGCCTGAAGGTCTGTTTCTCAGAGATTTTTGATACGGTTTCGACTTATGATGGCAGGGTTGCCAATACTGCTGGTGATGCCATTCTAGCCGTATTTGATGCGGCTACCGATGCCGTTTATTGCGCCATAGCGATTCAGAAGCATCTCAACATCCAGAATAAAAATATTCCAGTTGACAGAAAATTACTGTTTCGAATCGGGATAAACCTTGGAGATGTGATTGAAGAAGAAGGCAATGTGTTCGGAGATGGAGTAAATATTGCCGCACGCCTTGAAAGCCTTGCTGACGTCGGAGGAGTCGTTATTTCTGATTCAGTCTATAGCGTAGTCAGGAATAAACTTCCATTGGATTTCATAGAAACGGGTCAACATAAGGTTAAAAACATTGATGCTCCAATCACCGTAATTTCGATAAAAAATCCGACGGAGGTAAAGCTCCCTGAACGAGCGGCGAAAAAGCAGACCCCTCCAACAGACCCTCGCACTAAAAACCAAACTACGGCAATAGTTGCTGTTTCATTCGTTGCGATTGTCGCTGCAGTAATGTGGTGGGTGAACCCCTGGAGTACATTTGAAAAAAATATTGCTGATGACGACGCCATATTAGCGCCACAAGGTAAGTTATCAATCGCTGTTCTACCGTTTTCAAACATGAATGGCAGTAGTGACGAAGATTACTTTGCAGACGGTATTACTGAGGACTTAATCACCGATTTGTCCAAATCATCTGATCTGCTTGTTATCGCCAGAAACACGGCATTCACTTATAAAAACAAATCCATGACCGTTAATCAGGTCGCGCAAGAACTTAATGTTGATTATGTTCTGGAAGGCAGCGTCCGCCGTGCCGACAATCAGGTGCGCATAAATGCACAATTAGTCGATGTGGCCAGAGGTGGGCATCTATGGGCAGACAGATATGATGGCCGACTGGAAAATATATTTGAGCTACAAGACCAGGTGACAGAACAAATTGTTAATGCGCTTTCCATCAAACTAACAACGAGTGATAATAGTATTCGTGAAGACATTGGTACACAAAACCCAGAAGCTCATGATGCTTACCTTCAAGGTTTATCATTCTATTTGCGCAACACACCAGGAGACAACGCAAAAGCGGAACCTTACTTTATTCGAGCTACTAAACT
>JAIBDK010000248.1 GCA_024679435.1 Gammaproteobacteria bacterium
CCGTACTTGGGGCCCGCCTCTCTCAAGCCGTGCGCATAAGCTGGCAAACCGCAGGCTGCAAATAAAGCGGGTAAAAAAGGCGTCGCCGGGATTCCCCGATTGTATCCATTAAAAGGATCTGAAATCGCCAGAACCTCATCGGCTTCGGCACCGGCATTTGCTGTTCTTTTAAGCAATGCATCCAGCGCCCCGGCATTTTCAGCGTCGGTTTCACGCTTCATCCGCAAAGCGATAAGAAAAATACCGGACCGAACGGGATCGATCTCCCCATCAAGAATCATGCCAATGGCATCTTCCGCCTGCTCCCTGTCTAAAGACTTGCTCAGCTCGGGGCCGGTGGCAACCAGTTGCAGATAGGACCGCATTCTTGATTGAGGTGAAATTTTTTCTGTCATTATTTTCAGAACTAACGATTAACGGTCCTGGTATTTTCTACTATCCGAGCATTGCGATAGTTCGAGAAAACAAAACATTATCCCACGGTTTGGTAATAAATATTCTGGGGATGATTGGCCTGAGCAAAAAACAACCAACGCTCGGCTACCAGACCGGCATACTGAACCGGGATTATCCAAAGAAGAATATAACGCATGGCTGCAGTATCGCACACCCAAAGAAACCCGAGAGGAAAAACAAAAGCAAAAGCAAACACAAAAATTCGCAAATTTTTGATCAATCTTTGCGAGCAATGATGAAAAAACGCCCGGGTATTAAAAGAACCGCCAGTGAAGCCCATGGACCGCTGAGTAATATTTCGATGCTTGATACCAATAGCACTTTGCACCGTCGACTTATGCCGAATTTGGCTGTTTCTATAGATACTCGCGGCTCGAGTAACAATCCCGCAAACAATTAACAACATCGTAATCTTTCGATATTCCGGATAGCTTACCGGATCAAGAAACGAGACCAGCACGCAAGCCAGAACAAATCCCGAGCCCAGTCCCAGAATTGTAAAATTCACCAGCGTCCAGGCTGAAGCCCATTCCTGCAGAAACCGGATACACGCGTAAATCATTGCCGTACAGATGAACAAGACAATCATCGCCACAACACCTATTTTACCCACCGTTTCAGATGCCGCAATGGAGGCTGGGGTTCCTGCATACAAAAGCAAACCATACGCAAACACCAACGCCATACATACCGGCAGGGCAATCACTTCGCGAGATAGCCAGGAAGTCTTCCACTGGGAGGCAGCGCGCCAGGCACGTTCCGGTCGACCGAGATGGAAAAAAGAGGCCGCCAGTCCAAGCACAAGCAACACCAGACAAACCACTGCTGAGTATGATTGAAAAGAAACGTCAGTAACGGAGAAAAACGAACGACCGGCGACAATAGCAATAAATAGTCCCTGGGCCGCGCCAATCAGTGTGGTCAGAAAAATGACTGAAAAAGCGGGATTCATATCAGTGTTTCCGGTTACCAGCTCGTAACATCGTCAAGGGTCGTTCCCTTTACCGGTCCGTGATGCTCCAAACCTTCCTTGGATAACGGATTATCGGCACGCACCAGCTCATCTTCATGAATAGTAATTTTTTGCTTGCGTCTGGGCAGATAATGATTTGCGGGCTGGGTTCCCCATTCCGGCATCAACGAATAACCGCCTTCTTCGCGAATAGCACGGGAAACTTCGGATTCCGGATCATGGATATCACCAAACAGTCGGGCACTGGTGGGACACGCCATGACGCAGGCGGGCTTTCTCTCCGACTCGGGCAACTCTTCATCGTAAATTCTGTCCACGCACAAGGTACATTTTTTCATTACTTTCTGACGGGTATCAATCTCCCGGGCACCATAAGGGCAAGCCCAGGAACAGTATTCACAACCAATGCACTTGTCATAATCTACCAGAACGATTCCGTCTTCCTCACGCTTGTAACTCGCGCCTGTGGGGCAAACCGGAACGCAGGGCGGATCCTCACAGTGCAGACAGCTCTTGGGGAAGTGGACGGTTTCACAGTCTGGAAACTGCCCGACTTCATAGGTCTGAACTCGGTTAAAAAAAGTTCCGCTTGGATCCGCGCCATAAGGTTGCTCATCGGGCATTGATCCAGCGCTTCCCGAGGTATTCCATTCCTTACAGCTGGTAACACAGGCGTGGCAGCCCACACAAACGTTCAAATCAATGACCAGAGCAAGTTGTTTAGACATAAATTAACATCCTCATTTACTGACCGCTTTATGACCGGCCTTACCCGCAGATTGGCTCACAGATTCAGCCTCAGTTTTATCACCCGCAAAATAGGCCAGCCATTTTTTAGGACTCCTCATGATACCGGGAACCGGATGCATCACGTCAAACTGCGGCAGGCTCTCATTGGCATCAGCTTCTGCGCGATAGACCCGAACCTGTACGTCATACCAGCCGGCTTGCCCCGTTACCGGGTCAGAATTAGAAATGCTTTCAAGATCAGAGTCCGGCAGCTTTTCCGAAATCAGGTGGTTCAGCAAAAATCCTTTCCGCGACTCATCACTGTCAGGCAACAGATTCCAGGCACCATTCGCTTTGCCTATGGCATTCCAGGTCCATACGGTTCCCGGTTCAAGCGCCTCTGAAAAACGACACATACAACGCACCTTCCCCCACATTGATTCGGCCCAGACCCAGTCACCATCATCAAACCCTTGCTGTTTACCGACAGATGGATGCACGTAAAGATAGTTATGTGAATGGATCTGCCTTAACCAGGCATTCTGTGAATCCCACGAATGATACATCGCCATGGGGCGTTGGGTGATTGCCTTTAAGGGATATTTTCCCTTATCGGTCATTCGTGTTTCCAACGGCTCATAATAAAACGGCAACGGGTCAAAATAACAGGCTATTCGATTGCGCAATCGATCCGGCGGTTGCCGGCTGTCGGTTTTTCCTTCTGCCGCCAGCCTGAAATGTTGAAGCACTTCAGAATAAATATGCAAATTAATGGGTTCCGCATACCGAATCAGCCTGTGATCCTGAGCCCAGTTCAGATACCCCTGATTCCAGTTACGCATATACTGGAACGAAGCGGGCAGCTCATATTGAAAAACACAGTTATTTTCACGATACTTCTCCCACTGATTACTGTTGGGCTTTCCTTTCATAAACTTGTCGCCGTGTTCACCACGCCAGCCCGCCAAAAACCCTATTTCTGAACCGGGGTCGGTTTCATAATTAACCACAAAATCCGGGTAATTTTCGAACTTCCTGTTTCCCTCCTGGTCAACAAACTTAGGAAATTTGAGTCTGGTCGCCAGTTCAATCAATACTTCCTGGAATGGTTTGCAGCCCTCAGGGGGATCGATCACCGGAATCCGCACACTGTCAACCGGCCCTGAAAACTCGGAGATCGGTCGGTCCAACATGGACATCACATCGTGTCGCTCAAGATAGGTGGTATCCGGCAGAACCAGATCAGCGAAAGCCACCGTTTCCGATTGAAAGGTATCGCACACCGCCAGAAACGGGATTTTGTATTCGCCATCCTCGTCTTTCTGGTTCAACATCTGCCGAATCTCACTGGTATTCATGGAAGAGTTCCAGGCCATATTGGCCATAAATATCAGCAGCGTATCGATATGATAAGGATCACCCTTGGTGGCGTTGGTAATCACGTTATGCATCATGCCGTGAACCGCCAGCGGATACTCCCAGGAAAAAGCCTTGTCGATCCGAACCGCCTCGCCATGTTCATCGACAAACAAATCGTCAGGCTCTGCCGGCCAGCCCAGGGGCATATCTCCCAGGGGCTGTCCCGGTTGTATCGCGGCCGGATCATTCGGTGTCTTGGCACAGGGTGGAATAGGCCGGGGAAAAGGCGCTTTGTGACGAAAACCACCCGGTCTATCGATTGTGCCAAGAATACTCATCAGAATCGACAACGCCCGGATAGCATGAAAGCCGTTTGAATGGGCTGCCAAGCCGCGCATGGCGTGAAAGGCCACCGGATTTCCAGTGACGGTGTCGTGTTCTTTTCCCCAGACATCGGTCCAGGCTATCGGCAGTTCAATTTTCTGATCTCTGGCGGTGACGCCCATTTCGTGGGCCAGACGATAAATCGTTTCCGCCGGAATGCCGGTGATTGTCTCGGCCCACTCAGGAGTGCACTCATTAACCCGGTCCCGCAATAACTGAAAGCCCGTTTTTACCGGCGTGCCGTCGGAGAGCGCATAGGCCCCCAACAACCTTGGGTCAACACCTTCATCCCTGGCTCCGGCTTCTGCATTTTTATTACGATCCCACCAGAGTTTATTCTGGGGATCAAAACAACCCTCTTCGGTAGGTAC
>JAIBDK010000149.1 GCA_024679435.1 Gammaproteobacteria bacterium
CGAAACAGCCAGTATGCCTGAAATCATATGAAATTTATTAAACGGTTCTCGAAAAATAATCAGGCCCACACCGATAGAAGTAGTCAAAATCGAAAGTAGGGTGTAAACGCTATAGTTGGCGGCTCCCTGCTGACTGTAAAGCCAGTAGAAACCAACGAAGGTTATAAAAAACCCGATACCCCTGATAATGATATGGCGGACGTTATCGATTAGATATTGAGGGTCGGCAGGGACTTCGTGGGCCAGGGTGAATATTACGAGCGGAGTGATCCAAACTGATAAAGTAACGAGCAAGAAAAGAAACGGATTGTCGGCAGTGCCTGATCCTCTTTGACCATAAACGAACAAAGCGTTACCGATAGCGGCAATAAATGCCTATCGAAAAACTTTCATTGATGGGTTGTTAATCGTTTATATTGAATTGTATTGCCGATCGAGTGTTGCGCCAGCCTCTAAAATAAGCGGCTTATCAGCTGATTTGCTTGTTATGGCAACAATATCAAATTTTACATCGGCATCCACAGGTTTTTAGTTACGGTAATGATTTAGCTATAGATAAAGAATTTGTTCTCAGGACGGGTTGAAAATCATGCATTGCCCCTGTGAAAGCCGTTAAAATCGCTGTCCTGTAAATAAAATAATATGCATTAATTTAAGAAATCCTATGATCAATACAACCAATGAACTATGTGATGTGTCCAATATTCCGGATAGTGAGGTGGCAGTTAGAGATGTTTTTGGAATTGATAGCGATTTAATAGTTTCCGCGTTTTCATATTGGGACGATCATACCCCGGAGATTGATCCGGCCTATTGCTTTAACCATGATGTGACACTTGCATTGCTGGCAGGGTTTTCAAATAATCGGCGGGTAATGGTTCAGGGGTATCATGGAACAGGAAAGTCGACGCATATTGAGCAGATTGCGGCGCGATTAAACTGGCCTTGTGTTCGTGTCAATCTCGATGGTCATATCAGCAGACTTGATCTGGTGGGTCGAGATACCATTGTGATTCGCGACGGAAAGCAGGTAACCGAATTTCAGGAAGGGATTGTCCCCTGGTCTTTACAACGTCCCGTGGCGCTGATTTTTGACGAATTCGATGCAGGAAGACCGGATGTTATGTTTGTGATTCATCGCATTCTTGAGCGTGATGGAAAATTCACCTTGTTGGACCAAAATCGGGTGATACATCCTCATCCGGCTTTTCGATTGTTTGCTACGGCAAATACTGTGGGTCTTGGTAACCTAAACGGCTTGTATCACGGGACGCAGGTGCTAAATCAGGCGCAAATTGATCGCTGGAATATTGTTACGACGTTGAACTATCTTCCTTCACTGGATGAGAAGAATATCGTGCTGGCTCAGGTTCCGGGTTTTGCCAATCGTGGAACAACTATTGACTCTATGGTAGCCATGGCTAATCTGACCAGAAAAGGCTTTGCATCAGGCGATATTTCAACGGTCATGTCGCCCCGGACTGTTATATCCTGGGCAGAAAATACTGAAATCTTCAACGATGTCGCATTAGCATTTCGATTGTCTTTTCTGAATAAATGTGACGAAGCGGAGAAGTCGATTATTGCTGAGTACTTTCAACGGACTTTTGGTGAAGAGCTGGAGTATTCTATGGCGAGTCAAATTGATGACACTCCCCTATAATGCCGTTGTCGATTAGTTAGGCGCTTAGGTTTCATGAGTGAAGAAGTCCGTCGCAGGTTGATCGAGCGGCATTGCGCCGCGACTATTCGTGCATTGTCTCAAACCCCTGAAGCTGAGTACCGACGGCAACGACTCTTTCTCTCGGGCAAAGGCGTGCCTCTCATCGTGCCTCACCTGGCGGTAGATGTCATACATGATTCTCTTGCCAGAAATCGGGGAGTAGCAGATTCGATTGCGCTTCGATTACTTCACAGTGATTCCCAGATGCACCGTGATAATCAACCGAAGGATGGTGTTGCTCGTCTGGTTTTTGAGATTCTTGAGCAGCTTCGCTGTGAGTCTATAGCACCTGATTCTCTGACTGGAATTCATATCAACATGGACGAGGCATTTAATCAATGGTGTCGTGAGTCTCGGGGCAATGGTTTGGTTGAAAATGAACTGGGTTTGTTGATTTATAGTATTACTCAGATTGCCCGGTCAAAACTAAACAACACAATGCCGGATGAAGAAGTTGAAGGGCTGATTGAATCTGTTCGCTTTCGCCTGGGCCCAGTGATAGGGGATGATCTCGCAATGCTTTACAGTGCTCGTTTTGACCAAAAGCAGTTTGCGATTTATGCACTTGATATCGCTAAAGCGATTAATGAGATTGCCAAAGCGCTGGGCAGCGATGTTATGGATAAGCATCTTTCGGCATTGCGGAGTAGAAACCTTCTCCCACCTGCCAACGAGCAAGACGAAAAATACGTTGAATCCGAAAGTGCTCAGGGCGAGATATATGATTTTGACACTATTGTTGACGAGGGTTATCGAGTTTATTGCAGGGAATTCGACAAGCAGATCAATGGTTTTGATTTGTATAGACTTGAGCAAAGACAGGACCTCCGAGTGAGGCTGGATCAGCTGGTGTCTGCTCAGGCTATTAGCGTGTCTCGTCTTGCCCAACGACTAAAATATCTGTTTGCTGTATCCCATCAGTCTGGCTGGCATGAGGGAGAAGAAGAGGGCTATATCGACGGACGTCGACTAAGTCAAATTGTGAGCCAACCCGGATACACACGGGTTTTTAAACAAGAGCAAAACGTGCTGCGTTGTGATACTGCGGTAAGTTTTCTGATTGATAATTCTGGATCGATGAAGCGGCAGCGTTTTGAAGCGGTCGCCGTGCTGGTAGATATTTATAGCCGTGCTCTGGAACTTGCGGGGGTAACCACCGAAATACTTGGGTTTACCACCGGCGGATGGTCTGGGGGTGAGTCGGTAAAATTATGGAGAAAAGACGGTTGTCCGGAAGAGCCGGGTAGACTCAATGAGCAGATGCACATCGTCTATAAAAACGCAGAAACGAGCTGGAGACGTTCGCGGTTTTCAATTTCATCACTGCTAAATCCGATCCATTTTAAGGAAGGCCTGGATGGCGAAGCATTACAGTGGGCAGCCAATCGATTGGCACAAAGACCGGAACGCCGAAAATGCCTCGTTATGATTTCCGATGGTGCACCTATGGAAACTGCGACCAGTAATTACAATGGTGAATATTACCTGGAATCACATCTTAAGAATGTAGTTGCTGCTATAGAAAGATCAGGTCTGATCGAACTTCGTGCGATTGGAATTGCGCTTGATATGGAGGAGTTTTTCCGGGAGGCAATCACACTGGATTTGACCGGAACGCTCGGAAATCGGGCATTCAGAGCACTTGAACTGTTGTTTTCGAATTCCCGAGAGATCGGGCTGCATTAGCTGCATTAATAGCGGCAGCATTCCTGCTTAAAATGGCAGCAGTGCATTAACGGCGCATCGTTTGAGTGGGTTTAAGCGGGTTTATGAACAGGTGTATACGTTTCCCTGTTAGGGGTTACATAACACTATAGTATCAGGCGATTATTTCCATAAATCGATCGACGCCGGCCTGGGCCACGGCTTCATCCTGATCGGGGTGGCCCGAGCTGCAACCGATTCCACCCACGATAAATTCTTTGGCGAAAAGTGGTAGCCCGCCCGCGATCAGCGAGAACCTCCCCTGAGAGCTAGTGTTGATGCCGTATGCAGGTTGCCCTGGTTGGGCAGATTGCGCATACTCTCGGGTCGGCTTTCTTGCGGCAGATGCAGTGAATGCTTTGTCTATAGAGATTGTGATGCTGGTAATTCTGGCTCCGTCCATTCGTTGAAACGCGATTAGATGGCCTCCGTCGTCGGTGATTGCAATATCCATGTCCACGCCAATTTCCATTGCCTTATCAATACAGGCGGAAACGATATTGTTTGCGTCGGCAAGACTTAATTTAGGTACGGTTATCATGTTGCTGATCGTTCGTTATTGTGAGGTAATGGTGTCGGATACTAATCGAACCTGCGATGGGTGTTGATAAGATATTGTTTTGGTAACCAGAAGATGTATTTGTTTCGATTACTCCAATTAACAGCTCTTCAGGTGGTTATTTTTCGATATATGTCGGCCACTTTTAAAGGCAGTTTTCGAACTTCATCTACGACAACGTAGCTGGCATTTCCATACATATGGGGTAGATAATCCACAGCCTCAGTATCAATGGTAATACAAAATGGGTGAATGCCGGTATGTCTGGATTCGAGTAATGCCTGGCGGGTGTCTTCAATACCATAATCACCCCTATAACCATCATAGTCATCCGGTTTGCCGTCAGACAAAGTAATCAGAATACGGGTGCGAGCTTCGACACTGTTCAGGACTTTGCTCAAGTGACGAATTACCACCCCCATTCTTGTGTAGTCCTGAGGGCGTAGACCGCTTATTCGAGCTCGCACTTCGCGATTGTACGGTTCATCGAATGATTTGATTTTGTATACTTCACAGCGATTTCGGGTCATACCGGAAAATCCATAGATCGCATACTGGTCACCGAGAATTTCCAAAGCCTGGCAAAGCAGAACCAGACTTTCACGTTCGGCATCATTAATCCAGCCTTTGGTGGAGCCACTTACATCAACCATGAATACCACGGCAAGATCGCGCTCCTGTTTGCGCATCTGGGTATATACCCTGTCGCTCATTTCAGTTCCGGTTTTCATATCGGCACAGGCGGTCACAAGGGCGTCAAGATCAATATCATCACCCAGCGACTGGGCTCTTAATATTTTGTCTTCACCTCGCAACGCTTCAAAGTGCCTGCGAATTTCTCCTACCAGATGTTTGTAGCGTTCCAGGGTCCGATCGGTAAAATCATCATAGGAAGGGTGAGCATCCAGTTCGCGAAGCACGCACCAGTTTTTCCGATATGTTTGTCGTCGGTAATCCCATTCATCATAACTGTACGCCCCTTGTTCCCGACTGTTGGCATTTCGAATTTTGTCAGAACTGTTCTCTTCCTTATTATTGAGTTTTGACTGGCTGTCATTTGAAGGTAAAAGCCAATCATCCGGAATGTCGCCCAAGTCCTGGAATATAGAAGACAACAAATTTTCCATATCTGGAGGTATAACCGTTGGTTCGCCGTCCACGGTCAGTTCAGGGGTTCCTGCTTCACCCGATACCGCTTCAATATCAAGTTCTCCACTTTCGATTTGATTCTGGTCTAGCTTGCCGTCGTTTAACATGGATTCAAGAAGATCGCTAAGTGAAGCTTCCAATGCCAACTGTTCCGCTTCCAGTCGTTGATCGGTGGAATGCTCGGCAGCATCAAGATTTAGATCTCCCTGAAACAAAAATGCAGCAGGCCAGGATATCTGGCGTTGATAGAGTTGTCGTGTCATTTCCAGCGTGTCAGTAACGTCGGCGTTCGCACTTTC
Source organism: Gammaproteobacteria bacterium (assembly GCA_024679435.1). Taxonomy (GTDB): domain Bacteria; phylum Pseudomonadota; class Gammaproteobacteria; order Arenicellales; family Poriferihabitantaceae; genus JAIBDK01. Next base: position 5,435 of record JAIBDK010000149.1, read on the forward strand.
AAGTTTTTGAATCGCAAACTGCCAGGTGCTGTCGTGAATTTCTGGAGTCGGGTGAAGCCCGTACATTTCTCTGGCAAGGCCGGGTAATTCACGTTTGATACAGGCATTTAATCTAAATGTTTCCAGCAGGTTGAAAAGTTTGTGTGCTCTTCCTGGTTCTGAAAACGTAGACAGAATCTTACTGATGTGAGGTGATTGTCGGGTAGGGCGTTTGAAAGTGCCAAACCATGTCTGAGCCCATAAGTGAACCGCGAGTATTTTGAAGAGTCGGTAATTGAGATCTGGATCGTTGAAATGATTAATTGTCGACGGCAGAAATATCGTGTTGGTGTCAGTATAGGTGGTTTTTGCGGATTCTATTTTCAGGTTGCGACCGGATAAGCCGCAAACGATAGTTTCAAGGATGCTCCTGACTTCTTCAAGGGTAACGGTGATATGGCTGAGTCGATACTCTCTGGCGAATTCCTCGATATTCTGAAGAGCCGCACTACCCGGATAAAGCCCTTCCTTATCGTAGATATTCATGGCATGCAGTAGCCACTGGCGCGTTCCTTCCATTCCCATCTGCTTAAGCGCCTGGGGAGCCTGAGAGACAAACTGAAAACCCATCTCGGCATTGGATTTTCGTATTACATTTGTCCAGTGAAGGCAGAACTCCTGTTCTTGATGAACGAGCGGAACCAGACCCAGAGCAGGATCTTCAGACGTGCGCCGGGAAGAGAGTACCGGATCAAG
>JAIBDK010000150.1 GCA_024679435.1 Gammaproteobacteria bacterium
ATCGACCCACCGCCATCACCGCCCAGAGATAAACTCCCCATTCCCGCCGCCACCGCTGCGGCGGCGCCACCAGATGATCCTCCTGGTGTTTTAGAGGTGTTCCACGGATTTGAGGTTCGGCCATAGAGTTCTGATTCAGTAATACCGTTAACACAGAATTCAGGGCAGGTGGTTTTGGCAAAGATTACTGCCCCGGCATCTTCAAGTCGTTGCACCGCACTTGAAGTTTGATTGGGTATAAAATTTTCGAGAGTTCGGGATCCGTTTGCACACGTCACTCCAGCCAACCAGTTTGAATCTTTTATTGTTATTGGCAGTCCGCATAACGGACCTCCTTTACTTTTTCTCAGTAAGCGATCCGCTTCTTTCGCCATTAGCCGCGCCCGGTCGTAGAGTTTTAAACCGAATGGATTGATATGCGGAATCAGTGTCTCTGAATGGGCGAGTGTTATTTCAAGCAATTCTGAAGCGCTAATTTCTCCATGCTGAAGCGCTGTGCATTGCTCGATAGCTGTTTTGTTCACCCAGTTCATAGAGTTTTTTGGTCCTGTTTTTGCCGTTGACGGTTGACTTCTGTCCGCGCGGGTCGTGGGGTAAAGTTTGCGTTCCCGTTCAGGCCGAATCAGGCCGCTTTGTCTTGTCTGTCTTCGTCTGGTTCGAGAGAAATCGTTTTTTCGCTATCTTCAGTAGATTGAGCGACTGCATATAATTCCGTTGCCCGCTTTCGCGACTCTTCTTCTGAGACCCGCTCAATTCGGCTGGCCAATGACCAGCGATGGCCAAAAGGATCGATCAGAACACCACTTTTGTCTCCCCAGTACGTATCAACGGGGTCGGCGATGGAGAAGGCACCTGCTTCCAGGGCGGTTTCCCATAATGCGTTCATGTCTTCTAGATACAGGTGCACCTGCCCACCTGTATTTCCCAGTGTGCTGGGAGAAACAATTCCAAGTTCAGGCGACTCTTGCTGGAGCATGACCAGAGAATTGCCGATTTTCAATGTTACATGTGTACTGTAAGACTCAGTGGCGTCTTTAACTTGCTTGATGATAGTCGCATTAAATGCGTTGCTATAGAAATCGATGGCCGCATCGACACCATTGACGATAAGACAGGGTGTGGCGGTGCGGTAGCCCTTAGGCACTGGTGCTACTTTTTGGGTCATGATATTGGCTCCAAACCAGATTCTTCTGATTGATTAGGTTAAATTACATTAAATAAAGGTCAAAATCACTCGTTGTGAATTGTGACAACATGAATCATAATGTAGTTAAATTGTCGATTTATGTCAACACTATGAATCAAGATGTCGTGATGGGAATAACCGGATCAATCACTCAGGCTGATCTGGCGCCGATACGCTCCGAAGGCCGTTTGGGGGAGTACGCGGTTGTTTACAGGATAGAACGCGTGCATCAAGGCGGTGGATATGGTGATCAGGACCGTCATCCCTTGGCCTGGGCTGTGGCCGTGTATATCGATACGCAGCTGTTTCGAGTGTTCAATGCGCGAGGCGCAGGACGAGAATGGAACAGCCTTGATAAATTAAGCGAATGGCTCAGAGCCCAGGGTTTTTACTATTGGTGGACACGTAATGACCTGGAAGTGGTAGGAGAAGCGATTTCAGAGCATGAAACGGTGGATCACCCCGTAACCGTCGGGCATTCACCGCCTGGCAATCAAACTGGCTAGATTTAATTCCTTACGATATGACGAAACCGTCACGCAAACTTCCGAGAGTTTGGTGAACCGCGGGCCAAAGCGGCGTTGATTCCATATCCTGAGTCGAATACTGAATGACGGTTGACCACTCTGAGTTGTCGACGATGTTGCAGACTCGACACTGCCCTTTCCAAAGGTAATGTACTTCTTTGCGAGCTGGAAAATAGGCTGCGGTGTAGAGCGTGCCATAGCCTGAATCAAATGAATCCCTGAAAAGTGGTGGTTCGAGAAAAGCAGACACCAGGGATGTGGCGGTGATAGCGTCTGTGGATAACAAATCAGTCAAATACTGATAACGTGAATCGCTCTCAATCATCTCTGTGTATTTTACCCATCTGTCGGTACCCTGATGATTGGTCGACACCTGGTGGTTAGATACCACCGGATCATTGTCGGGTGACAGAGCAAGGGTGGCATAATTGCCGCTGCTATCGAGTAAAGCGACGTTGTAGGAAATCTGAAGAGGCAAACGCTGCAATGCTTTTACCGCCTGATTCACGCTGTCACAGGTTTCCAGCACATAACGCTGAATCAACCCAATTCCAAATCCTGGCCCCACCTGCTTGCGACCCCCGAACGCGAGGGAAACTACCAAACCGGACTCATTCATTCCATCTACAAGGCCGCTCATACAATCCGCCATACCGATCACACTGCGCTCATTCCAGCGGGAATTGAGGATCAGGCCATCAAACAGGCGAGGGGAATAATCATAGTTGCGGATCAATACGGGCTCTGAGGTATCCATAATCGCCTGAGAGCACGCAGCGAAGAACGGGGGAGGGCAATACTGGCTGAGAAAGCGAGCCGTATGATCACCGCCCCCGGCCAGTTCGGTCATGTCCTCAATGTTATGCGCAATTTCTGGCATATGCTGATTCAGTGCACGTATCACCTGACGATAGGTAGGTCGTTGTGCCTCACCCTGACTCAAAAACCAGGCTCTATACACTGGCCAGTATTGATTAAACCAGTGCAGCCACTTTGCTCCGGGCGTGGCTTCGTTGATCAGATTGAATTCGATCTGCATGGGTATCACTGGTTCGACCATCATTGTCGAACCAATCTGTCTAGAACAGTTTTGTTTTCAATGGATGGGGAGGAAATTCAGGCGCTTTGGGCGGTGCAATTCCATGAAACTCGCCTTTAATCGCTTTGGTCCAGGCCAGTGCCCTTTCCCGAAGCTGGCGGTCTTCAGTCTGCATTCTGCCGCGAGTGACAATAATGCCGAGATCTGCTCCCTTGTAAGTATAATCGCCCTCCTTGTAGACACGCATGTAATACGCTTCATCATTGTCAATGACATTGGTCCAGTCGATATCTGATCGCTCAAACTCAATGGCGCCATACTTGTCCATATGATAGATACCGGTTCTTGGTGCGTGAGTCAGTAGCTGAATTTTATCCTCGGTTTGTTTCAGAATTAATTGACTCCAGAAATCAAATTCGTTCCATCGGTTCTGGATTTTGCGCATATCCACTTGATAATCAACGTCCAGAAATTCAAGCAGATGGAAAAGAAATAAGGGCACGCCACCGTAGTGCGCGGTGATGATGTTGGTTAACGGGCTCGCACCACTTATTCTGGGGTTGATTTCACCCAGATAGGGGGTGCCATCATCTATATCGATGAGGAAGTCCATACAAAACACTCCTTTGTAGCCTTCCTTGTAAAGCTGATCTCCCAGCTTTTGTGCCATTTTGACCAGGCCCCGACGCGTTTTCATGTTGAAAATTCTGGGATCCATATCGTTACCACACCACCCGCCTTTATAAGGTGTAATTTCCTCAAATCCGGTAATGTCGGTCTGAACGGGTCCAACCAGCGTGCCATTACGGGTGACACAGGCTTCCAGGGTGCCCGGCATGTGCTTGATATTGCGCATTATCTTGAGCTGTTCACCTACGATATCTTTCTTGTGCTTATCCCAGTCGTTTTTGCCGTTGATGAAAAAAGTGGTTCTTCCTGAATCGCCATACGGAGTCTGGACAACTAACTGGTCACCGAGGTTTCCTTCTTTGGCTTTTTTCATCAGTTCTTCAAAACTTGAGGCTTCTCCGATAACATTGGGCGCGCTGGCAATTCCAGCTTCGTTAGCCACCCGAGTGGTTTCGATTTTCGAGTCCAGGCGATTCCTGAGTGCGGCTGAAGGCAAGGCGATATTGGCGCCGATTTCACTGGCTAATTTTTCGGTTTCTTCGTCAAACATAACGAATAGTAAATTCGGCTTTCCCTTGCCGGATTTTCGTATTCGGTCAATTACTTCTTTATGGGAAAGTAAATAATTACAAACATCTTCCATGGACTGGAAATCCCGGTCACCGACTTCATTGGGTACAAATACCCTTGGGTGACTGTTTTCAAACGAATCAAAATAGTTGATGTGATAAAACCGGTTGACAAACTTTTCCACACCCAGCAGATTGAAAGAGGTTGGAGAAACAAAAAAGATGGGTGCTTCATTTTTTCTGAAATAGGTGAGGATTTCAGATAAGCCGCGCAGTTTAGGTTTTTTCATATGGCTTTTTTCTCTTTGGGTCGATTTCTCAAATAGATTCTGGATATTTATATTGGATAACTGTATCAGAGACCCGTCGATAAATTTTGGACTCAAATTGATCGTTCATGTTCTAATCAGTACGCGTCGATATTATAACCTGTTTATGAGGTTTATCTTTTACCGAATTTAATCCTGTTAACGGCAACCGATTTTTACAGTATGGAATCAGAATTTGAAACACTCGTCATCGGTGGCGGGTTGGTCGGTGCTTCTGTTGCAATGGGCATTGCCTCAAAAGGCCGTTCAGTAGCGGTACTTGATGGCGGTGATTCGGACTTTCGTGCATCGCGAGGAAACTTTGGATTGACCTGGGTTCAGGGAAAGGGCGCAGAGAATCCGGCTTATGCCCGGTTAAATATTTTCGGTGCCGGATTATGGCCTTCATTTAGCGAGGAGCTTGAAGGTGCTACTGGTGTTCCCATTGGTTATCGGAAACCTGGTGGTCTTGAGTTTTGTTTAACCGAGCAGGAGTGGATAGACCGGTCTGAGGAAATGCGTTTGGTAAGTCACCATACCGACGGTGAGTTCACTTACGAGATGCTGGATCATGATGAAGTAAAGAAACGCGTTCCTTTAATATCAGATTCAGTACTTGGGGCCAGCTATTCTCCTCACGATGGTCATTTAAATCCACTCTATTTGCTCAGGGCCCTTCAACAGAATATGATTTCCCTGGGCTGTCGATATCTCCCCAATCAGAAGGTGGCATCGGTAATCCGTGATCAGGATGGTTTCAAGTTGCATACCAAGGATAGACAGTTTTTTGCAGACCGGATTGTGTTGTGCTGCGGTCTCGATAATTCGCGTCTCGCGCAGCAGCTGGGAATGCACATACCTGTAGAGCCCGTCCGCGGTCAGTTACTTGTTACTGAGCGGGTCGCTCCTTTTCTCAGCATGCCCAGTCTCCAGGTTCGTCAGACCTGCGAAGGAACACTTCAAATCGGTGATTCCCATGAGCACACTGATCTCGACGACGGCACGTCGCTGAGTATGATTACAAAAATAGCCAGCCGCGCGGTGAAAATATTTCCCCATTTAGAGAATGTTCATCTAAACCGGGCATGGGGTGCTTTACGAATCATGACTCCGGATGGACTTCCTGTTTATCACCAGTCGGAACAGTATCCGGGGGCTTTTGCCGTGAGTTGCCACAGTGGCGTAACGCTGTCCGTGGTCCATGCTGGTATGGTGGCTGACTGGATTTGTGGCAGCGAGCCTCATCACTTGATCAATGCTTTCTCGGCGGATAGATTTAATGTTTAAACGAATTGACTCGAATCAGAACATTAACCTGAATACCCACACGGTTGATATTATTTTTGAAGGCCAGACTTTACCGGTGCCTGCCGGTATTTCTGTGGCAGCGGCATTGTTGTTTGTGGACGCGGGTTTTAATCGGGAATCAGCAATATCGGGCAGCCCAAGATCATCTTATTGCATGATGGGGGTTTGTTTTGAATGTCTGGTAGAGATTGACGGAAAATTAAGTCAGCGTGGTTGTCAAACTGAAGTGTTGCAGGGAATGTCGATTAATCGCCAGGTATTGACGTTAAAGGCTGGTTTTTAAAAATGATCTCTGGAATTAGGAGTCATTATTCAGTGGTTGTAATTGGTGCCGGTCCTGCGGGAATGGCCGCAGCGCAGGAGCTGGCAGCCCGAGATATTGACGTTGCGCTTTTCGATGAACAACCATTTTCGGGTGGTCAGATCTATCGACATATATTGAACAGCCCTCTGGATAATCCGGCTGTTTTAGGAAAAGACTATGCGCAGGGCCATAGATTGGCCGAAAGTATTGCTGAAACAAAAATTCAATATTTTCCGGGAGCATCTGTATGGTATCTCGATGACAATCGAATTATTGGGGTCGTCAATCAGGATA
>JAIBDK010000100.1 GCA_024679435.1 Gammaproteobacteria bacterium
ACTTTCCGCATCTGCAAAAAGCAAAAGCGGTAGGGATAGAACCCAACGTTGTTCCGCTACCCGGGATTTCCCTGGATATCGACACGATCAGCGATCTCCGCACGTTTATTGCCAGAGACGTTGTCACCAGAACCAGTCGCTATCTCAATGAAAGCGGAATTTCAGCGAGACTGTAAAAGCCAGCCCCCAATCCGGTCCACGTCCACGCGTGTCAATTACGCCAGTTGACCAGAAAATTCCATGGTTTCCCTGGCAAGGGTTTCTTTCTTCTCAAACGTGTCCATCATGATGTTCGTTTTATAGACGGGGATTCCTGCGTCCTCGGCAGTCAGGTCATCCTGGGTATCTACGATAAAACCATCGAGGATTTCTTTGTAATGTTTTGCCACGCTTAACGATGAAACCAGCATACCCAGTTCCCTCATAATCTTTGCAGTGGGCCCTTTTACCGAATCGCTTCCAATAATCGGTGATATCCCCACAACAGGCGTTTCGCTTTTAATGAGAGCTTCTTTATAGCCGGCTATCGAGAGTATTGGATCTATACTGATGAAGGGATTGGAAGGGCAAATAATGATGGTGTCAAATTCGGAATGAACAATTGCATTTACTACCTTGTGACTGGGTTGCGCTGCATCCACGCCGTCGAATTCAAATCCGGTGACTATCGGTGAACATTGGTCCCGCACGAAATACTGCTGAAAAGGGACATCACCTTCCAGGGTCTTGACCATAGTCCGGACAGGTTCATTGGACATCGGAAGGATTTCTGCATGGATTCCCAGCTTTTCACAAAATTCTTTGGTAATTTCACCAAGACTTTTTCCCATCCTCATTCTCGATGTACGCAACACATTGGTGGCCAGGTCCTTGTCTCCCAGGTTAAACCAGTCTTCACCTCCCAGTTCTATTATGGTCTCCATGAAACTCCAGGATTCGTTTGCTCGCCCCCAACCCTGGTCCTGGTTGCTTATTTCGGCAAGGGTATACATCAACGTATCGATATCCGGTGATATGCTCAATCCGAAATGCTCAAAATCGTCCCCCGTGTTGGCCAGCACTGTGAGGTGGCCAGATTCCAGGACGTGATACAAACCCAGCGCTAGTTTAGCGCCGCCAATGCCCCCGGAAAGGGCCAGCACTTTCGAATTCACACAGTCACCTTTTTCCCAGGAGGTAATTGGGGATAATTGCGGGTATTTGTAACGGTATCTAAGATATGTTGTGTTTTTCTTTTAACTGGGGAATGGTATTTCTTGCTATGTGTTCAAACATGGGTATCTGCTCGTCCAACATAGGATAGTAGAGATTGAATTCTGTCATTCCCAGGGCAATCATCTTCTCTACAATATCAACAAAAACATCCTCTGATCCGTAGTAGTTTATAAACCCGCCACTGGATCGGGATTTAGCATCAAACATATGATAGGAACGGGTCAGCGAGTCCCAGTCCCGACCAATTTCCTTACAGTTGTTTTTCATTTCTTCAATTCTTCCCTGGGTCTGTTCATACTGCTCCTCGAAGTTGTCGGCAAAACTCATACTGTTCCATATGTCAGCGAATTTGGCCGTCACCTTGAGCATTTTCGGCCCCATAGCCGCAATGGTGATGGGTGGGCGCGGTTTCTTTATTGGCCGTGGATTCATGTGGGCATTGTTAACTTCGTAGAACTTCCCTTTATAGGTGGTGGTTTCATTGGACAGCAATAGATGCACAATTTCGACATACTCAGGAAAACGGTCCATTCGTTGCTTGTTTGACCAGTTTGGGATCCCGATCATTTCGTAAGAGGGATCGATTGGCAAACCCAGTCCCAAACCAATTTCCAGGCGACCGTTTGAAATATGGTCCACTGTCAGTGCTTCACGGGCGAACATTGCTGGGTTCCGCAATGGAATCTGTCCTACGGCAGGACAGATTTTTATAGTCGTAGTTTTTGCGGCAATGGCCGCCAGAAAAGTCCACATTTCGAACCATGAACTGGGCGGGTTACTCCAATCTATGAAGTGATCACCGGTTCCGGCAATATCAAAGCCAATTTCCTCTACATATTGAAATCGCCGAAGGCATTCCGCCCACTCTACATTGGGCAAGATCATTGCCGAAAATCTCAGTTTTGTTGCCATTTCGAACTACTCCCGACTAATAGAATAATTGTAATAAATGAGAAAGTAACTATAACACGCCGGTACACGAGTATTGCCAGGGTGTGCGTCGCCAGTTAATTATTCCGTATAAGTTTCCGTGAAAATTATAAAAAATAGCCTAACTAATTGATTTATTGGTCGGGGTGAGAGGATTCGAACCTCCGGCCCCTGCCTCCCGAAGGCAGTGCTCTACCAGGCTGAGCTACACCCCGATTTTGGCAGAGGTATTATTATCTTTGGTTCAAATCCATAGATCAACGAATAGTGTTAATCGTCGAGGTAATCTTTTACCACTTCTATGAAGTCGTCGCCGAATTTATCCAGTTTTGTTTCTCCGACTCCATTAATATGCAAAAGTTCTGATTCTCTGGTGGGTTGCTGTTCGAGGATTTCCATTAACGTACTGTCGTGGAAGACCATATAGGGCGCGATGCCGTGCTCGTCGGCGAGGCGGTTTCTGCAGGCGCGGAGCGCTGCCCATAATCGTTGGTCTTCCTCAGCTACCTTAGTGGTTACTCTGGATTTCCGTGAGTGTTTTTTCTCCTTAATTTCATGACGAAGTTCCAGGCTGATTTCTCCTTTTAGTAACGGTCTTGCCGCTTCGGTGAGCCGGAGCGCGCCGAAGCGTTCGGCATCGGATAGTAGAAAACCACGCACAATAAGTTGACGGACAACGGATCGCCATTGATTTGGGTTTAAATCTTTGCCAACGCCAAACGTGCTTATTGAGTCATGTTGATTTTGGCTGACTTTATCTGTGGTTTTACCCATCAAGACATCGATAACATGCATTGCTCCAAAACGCTGTCCGGTGCGGTACACGCAAGACAGCAATTTTTGCGCAGCTTCTGTTGCGTTCCATGTTGTTGGGGGGTTGAGGCAGTTATCACAGTTTTGGCAGGGTTCATCCATTTTCTCATCGAAATATTCGAGTAGCGGTTGGCGTCGACAGGTTGTTATTTCGCACCAACCCAGCAAAGCATCAAGCTTGCTTCTTTCATTGCGTTTGAACTCTTCGGCTGCATCGGACTTTTCCAGCATCTGGCTGCGCAGCACCACGTCGCTTAACCCATAAACCATCCAAGCGTGCGAGGGGAGACCGTCTCTTCCCGCCCGCCCGGTTTCCTGATAATAGGATTCCAGACTCCCGGGTAAATCAAGATGCGCCACAAACCGGACATCGGGCTTGTCTATGCCCATTCCAAAGGCGATAGTGGCGACCATAATAATGGCGTCCTCTTTAAGGAACCTGGATTGGTTTTTGGCTCGCTCTGTATCTTCCATTCCAGCATGATAGGGCAGGGCATTAAAGTTTTTTTCCGCTAGCCATTGGGCAATGGAATCGACTTTTTTTCTCGATAGGCAATAGACAATACCGCAGCTGTTTTTGTATTCACCAAGAAAATTCAGTAGCTGACTTTTGGCGTCCTGCTTTGATGCAACGCTGTAACGAATATTCGGTCGATCAAAGCTGCTGATATACGTCCGGGCATCATCCAGATGCAGGTTGTGAAGAATATCTGCGCGCGCGCGAGGCGTGGCGGTGGCCGTGAGTGCCATTCGAGGCACATCAGGGAAATGCTCCGCCAATTGCCCGAGCCCGAGATAATCTTTGCGAAAGTCATGACCCCATTGAGAAACGCAATGGGCTTCATCAACTGCGATCAGCGAAATATTGAAGCGTTGCAGCCACTGAATTGTGCCGTCCATCATAAGACGTTCGGGGGCAACGTAAACCAGGTCTATTTCACCAGAATTCATTCGGCTGGCAATATCCTGTTTCTCTTCCTGATTCAGGGTTGAATTTAGAAAAGCGGCATTAATGCCGAGTTGCTGTAGTGCCGTTACCTGATCCTGCATCAGGGCAATAAGCGGGGAAACGACAATGCCCATGCCGGAGCGAACAAGAGCCGGAATCTGGTAACACAGTGACTTGCCCCCGCCCGTCGGCATCAAGACAAGAGAATCTTTGCCCTCAATTGCAGTATCAATGATTTCTTCCTGCTGCCCTCGATAATTTTCATAGCCGTAATACTGACCTAGGATTTCCCGGGGAGTCAGATTCATGCTGAAATCAGGTGGGCGGATAAACCAGATGATAGTAAAACTGTTTTATGAAAAACCTTTTTACTATCATCTCGCTTACAATTCGTTCTTCCAATCTTTTGCGAATCACCGACGTCCTTAAAATCGATTTTGAACCGAGTGCGGCCATTTTTAGCAGCCTTTTTTCGGTTTTGAAACACAGCGCTCCGGTTAAACTTTCGGGCGTGCCTGGCGACAGGATTGGCTCTCGCAGGGGCTTGAACAAGCACCTTCTTTTTTTTCATCTGATTCATTTTTAATCTCCTTATTATGGTGTCCGTAATGGGCACAAATCATACCTTTTTATTTAAACTTCAGCCAGATTTAAAGCCAATCTGTTTGGGCCCGAGCGAAAAGCTCTAAAATAGCTCTTAACGTGCACTAATGGTTAATTTTGTGGTCATAACAAGCATGAAAAAGCAAATAACTGGAATCCTGCTGTTTTTTATAATATCAACTGGCCACGCATTTACACTGTTTGGTAAATCTGAAATTGCAGAATACGCCTCCCGAGAAAGCCCTAATAGCGAGGGAACAGTGAGTCATGCGAGCTGGGATGAGTTTCTTAAAAAATATGTTGAGACCCAAAACGGAATTAATCTTGTGAGCTATGCGAAAGTTTCTGCAGAAGATGCCCTGGATTTACGCAACTACATTGATTCCCTCGGCCGAACGGAGGTGTCACAACTGGCCCGTCAGGAACAGTTTGCCTACTGGATCAATTTATATAATGCACTTACGGTGCAGGTGATTCTAGATCATTACCCGGTGAACAGTATTAGAGATATTTCGTTTAGCTTGTTATCTCGGGGACCATGGTCACAGCCGCTGACAACGGTTGAAGGTTTTGACTTAAGTCTGGATGATATTGAGCATCAGATTCTTCGTCCGATTTTCAAAGATAGTCGGATCCATTATGCGGTAAATTGTGCATCAGTGAGCTGCCCAAACCTTCAGACAGATGCTTTCACCCGGGACAACCTGGAGTTGTTGCTGGATCGGGGTGCACGGCAATATGTGAATCATTCCCGGGGTGTAAGTATTGTTGATGATCAAATTGTGCTGTCAACTATTTATGACTGGTATGCGAGTGACTTCGGGGATAGTGAGTCTGAGATTCTCGCTCACCTGGAACAATATGCTGATGATGATCTGAAAGTAAGGCTTGAAGGCAAAGATCAAATAAGCTCCTACGTTTACGACTGGACGCTAAACGAATAATATGTTTTCTGGCAAAAGAATTGCAATTATTATCCCGGCTCTGAACGAGGCCCGGTCTATCACCAGGGTAATTAAAGATATACCGGCTTACGTAGATGAAATTGTTGTAGTTGATAATGGTTCTTCAGATCAGACTGACGTGATAGCTCGGGCGGCCGGCGCGCGAGTTGTTTATCAATCTGTTCGGGGGTACGGTGCTGCCTGCCTTGCAGGCATTCGTACTCTTCGAAATGTCGATGTGGTGGGTTTTATCGATGGTGACTATTCCGACTACCCCGAAGACCTTTGCAAGCTACTGGAACCGGTAGCAGGCGGTGAATACGATTTTGCGATGGGGCAGCGAGAGTGTGTGGATAGTAATATGAATGCGATCCCCATACATCAAAGGCTCGGAAACTGGGTTGCCTGTCACCTGATTCATAGCCTGCACGGCTTTAGTTTTGTGGATCTGGGACCGATGCGTTGCCTGACGAAGGAATTACTTTTTGAACTGCAAATGGAAGATGAGGATTTTGGCTGGACCACCGAGATGCAGATAAAAGTGTTGCGAGCCCGCGCCAGAATGTTGCTGACACCGGTAAGATACAGAAAGCGAATTGGTCAATCCAAGATTTCTGGCACGTTTAAAGGTTCGTTTCTGGCAGGCTATAAAATTATATACTGGACGGTCCGGCTTTCTTTGTCATCATCGATCAGGCGTATTGAACAGCAGGCCTGATTTATAAGTCGTTAGTATTTATCAGAGAACTTGAACCTTCCTTTGCGGTAATCAAATGCAAGGGCGAGGCAAATCAAACCAATTTGCAATGTTCTGGCATAGGGATCTATCTGATAAGCTCCCAGCGTTGACTCCACTAAGTTTAATCCACTGACGTAGCTAAGTGAAATTACCAGGGAGGCTGTCCACGCCCATAAACTTGGCCGAAGTGCGGCGAACGGGAGTAGCCATATCAGGTACCATGCGTTCACTACTGGGGATAGCACAAAGAACATCCCAAAGATCCAGTCCATTCTGGGAAAGCGGTTTTGGTCCCCATCCGTCGTATATCGATAAAAGTAGTAACACCAGTAAGTAACAAATAATCCGAGACACAAAACTCTGGCGCTCAGATCCGATAACAGAATTGAAACTAGATCAAACAAAATAGGGTTAAACGTCCATCTCTCAGCGAATATGCCCAGAACCAGCATATTTGTTTGGCCTTGAATGATAAATGGAAGATACAGCGCAATAAGGACGCCTAACGCAGTGAACCAAATCTTGGGGCCCTTTCGATATAGAAAAAACGGTAATGCCAGAAAAGCGAAAATTTTGGCAGTGCATGCCAGTGCAATCAGGACTGCGGCGGACAAGTGTTGCTGTCTGAAACGCATCACGAAGGCGCAAAACAGGAAGCTGACGCCCACGATGTCCGGATGTGCGGTAAATGCGATTTCCTTGAGTATCAGTGGACACCATGCGTACAACATAAGCATGCGCTGCGAGACTAATCGACTCATTGTAATGATCAGAATGAGGTCGAAAACAACCACAATAATTTGCAGAAAATTTATGTTTGCAGGTGAGACGATATGGGAAAACGCAAACAAATATTGTAACAACGGCCCGTATATTGTCGGTAGATCCGGATTGTTGACCCAGGTCAGTGCCGATTGACATTCTGCGGATAGCGAATTGCCGTTAAATAACTCTTTGGGTGCAATCCCATAGGGAGAACCGGATGAAACAAATACACAACCGTCGAGCAGGTATCGGTAGAAGTCATCTTCAAGAACGGGTGATCCGAAAATCCCAATGATACGGAAAATCAGCGCCCATAATATGACATCACCAACGCTGGGTTGTATGTCGCGCTCGTAGTGATAGAACCAGCATATCAGCAGGATTCCAGCAGCAACCCAGTATGACCCCAGGAAATTCAGCAGGTCCATGGTAGATAGAGTACTGGACTGAAAGGCGAGAAACCCATATGTCGCAGAGAGCGCCAATCCGGCCACGTAAATGACAATTTTTTGCCGAGGCATCGAACTAATTGCAAACATGGTGCTCAAATTAGCCAGTTAAGATTAATTGCGAACAGATTCGAAATGGTTAACAAAAACAAAAATGCGACATCCGGTATTATTGGTGGTTTATTGTTGTTTACGGTTCACGCACCCATGGTAGTAGCGTCGGGAAATTTTAGCAATACCGGTTATGGCGACCCCGGTCACGCGGATTATGATAAGGGAAAAAAGATCTTTCAGGAAAAAGTGATTTGTGAATCCTGTCCTTTTGCAAATATGGATCTGATCGATGAGAATATACGCGCCGTTCTTCCCGAGTTTGAACAATCGGGTCAGATTGGTCAGTTTCTAAGTTATTCCGATCGGAAGTCT
>JAIBDK010000123.1 GCA_024679435.1 Gammaproteobacteria bacterium
AAGCTGAAATGCAAGCAGCATTTCAACAATGTGCTGATTGGCAAATTACGCCTGCGGGCAGTATTGAAAGTCAGTCGGTGGTGACCTTTATCCCTACGTTATTCCTGCACGGCACTCTCGATCCGGTATTACCGGTCGAAGATCTCGATTCAAGGATGTCGACATTTAAAAATTCGGCGAAAGTAGTGTTCGATGACATTTCTCACACGGTGGTCGGAGTTCATCCCTGTGGGGTTGAGGTTGCGCGGACATTTTATGATTCTAAACTCAAATTCAGGGATTTCATAAGTTGCGATTTATGATCTAATACGTCTACTCAAATGAAATTTTCTGTTCGAGATGAAAACATGAACCTGGCGACTTCACAAACTAACGCTGTCAAAATGAGTGACGAAGAGTGGCTGATCAGGCAGGACCTGGCCTGTTGTTATCGCGCTTTTGTCCACTACGGTTGGACGGATTTAATATTTACTCATTTAAGTGCCCGAGTTCCGGGTTACGATGATCAATATATTATCAATCCCTATGGACTGTTGTTTCATGAGATTACTGCCAGCAATCTAATCAAGGTTGATTTTGACGGCAATGTTCTTGCCGGGAATTATCCGTATAACGATGCTGGACATTCAATTCATACGGCAATTCTTAAAGCACGTCCGGATGTTAATGTGGTCTTGCACAGCCATACCCGGGCAGGAATGGCGGTATCATGCATGGACTGCGGTTTATTACCTTTAACACAGCAGGCCAATGAGATAAACGCAGTAGTGTGTTCTCATAAATACGGGGTTGCCACGGATAACGAAGAGGAATGTCGAGCTCTGGGTAATAGTATGGCGAATAACTGGGCAATGCTCATGGAGAATCATGGCTTGTTGTCAGTAGGCAGATCCGTAGGCGAGGCTTTTTATCATCTCTATACTCTGGAAAATGCCTGCAAGGTTCAGGTTGACGTGATGGCATCTGGTGCCAATATCGTGGTGCCTGACGAGGATGTGATAAGACAGTTAAATGGCTATGGTATTCCTCCTGAAAATGGCCCTGCTGATTTTGTTAATATGGCTTGGGATTCGGTTGTGCGGTTAATGGATCAAAAGGATGCCTCGTACCGAAACTGATTTAAACGTTCTTTTTTGTTGTTGCGAATATCACTATTGTGTTTAGCTTTTGTTTATGACTCCCGAAAATATTAAATTCAGCTTTCCCCATAAAAATGTTCTCGTAACCGGAGGGACGTCTGGAATTGGTGAAGCGGTTTCCCGGGCGTTCGCAGATGCGGGTGCTAACGTGGTTTTTACCGGTCGCGATATGCAACGGGGCGAGGACGTCCTGAACACTATTAGCTCGGGGAGCGGTCATTGTGCGTTTATACCCGGCGACCTTACGGAATCTGGATTTTGCGATTCTCTGGTACAGCAAGCGGTTCAGTCCATGGGGTCTCTCGATATTGTGGTGAACTGTGCCGGGGTGATTTATCATGCTGTTGCGGGAGAAACGACAGATGCTCAATGGAATCAGACCATGAATGTAAACGTCAATGCGACATTCTATGTTTGCAGAGCCGCTTTGAGTACGATGATTGAGAGAGGCGGGGTGATTCTCAATATTGCGTCCGATGCCGGACTGTCGGCGAGTAGTCACCTGGCCGCTTACAATGCCAGCAAAGGTGCAGTGGTGCAATTGTCTCGATCTATGGCGAGGGATTATGGGCAATACAATATTCGGGTTATTCCAATATGCCCCGGAGATGTTGATACACCGATGCTGCGGGGTGAGTTTAACCAGTTAGGAGTGACTGCCAAGGAGGGGTTGCGGGAGTCTGCTCAGGGCGTTCCCCTCCAACGGGTTTGTACACCTCTAGAAGTTGCCCATCTGGTGCTGTATGCGGCCAGTGATTCCGCTGCGTTTATGAGTGGCTATCCGCTTATGCTGGATGCTGCAAATCGAGCATGATGTTGATATTTTTAAATCCTTGCTATCAGTCGCACACATTCCGGGTAACCCTTGATTACTGAATCCCTTTACACTATCGACGGTACTCACACAGATGAGTTGGGTCATCTTAACCATGTGTCCGCGATTAAGCTTCTGGAATTTGCTCGGGATGACTGGTATCAGCAGGCTGGTCTCTGGGATGGTCGCCCCTGGACTGACAAGGAAACATTAGGAACCATCGTTGTTAACGTTAATGTTAACTATCGACTGGAGTGTTTTCTTGACGAAAAAGTGGTGGTTAAAACGTTCCCGGTTTCTCGGGGCACGAAAAGTTACACCATTGGTCAGGAGATTGTTAAAGCGGGTGGGCAGGTTGCTATCGATGGAGAATCAACCAGTGTGATTATGAACCTCGAAACCCACGAAGTGATTATAGTTCCTCAATCCATGGCCCAATATCTCCCTACCCGGTCATGACCAACCTGACGGCTGTGGTGTTCGACGTTGTCCAGACAGCTGCTTTAAAAGAAGAGAAGGTTAACAGTTTGGGTGCATACTGGTTGCGAGAACACGTATTGTTTTGCTGGAATGAATCCTAAGGGAGGTTGAACAAAAGCGGGTCTGCCTGTCTGTTTCAGATTTCTGCATATGTTTTCTGCATATGTTTTATTGTGCAATGAGATCATTAAGATACTGTTCGAAAAGGACAAAGAAGTTTAGCCAGTTCAAGAGCTGTTTCATCACCTGCAGTAGGCATAGTACGGGTTAACAAATCAATGGTGTCTCACACTTCCCGCTGATTTCAGCAGACCTTGTTTACAGTCCGGCTATTTTTTCAACTTTATGTAGTTCTGCAAAAAATTAGACCTATGATGATTAATAACCCCTATTCCTGAGGGTATTTGAGTTGAAATTTTCTTTCGAGTCGATCTACAAATCTAGATGAGCGATCATTTTTAAAAGGTTCTCATCGCGCCATTGTTCCAGGCTATCCATATCCCGGCCGGCCGACATTTTTTGAACGGATTCAATCAGGTTCTGCCGCGCTTCGTCATTGCCTTCAAAACCAAACTGCTCGATCATCGCTTTAAGGCCGCCTTTGCCGCCGCCCAGGTGATAGCACATCGCCGGACCGGCAAATGCCCACCGCATCCCGGGTCCGTAGGCCATTGCTGCATCTATATCATCAAAGTTACAAATACCCGCTTCGACCATGGCGGTGGCTTCCTTGAGCACCACATTCTGGAACCGGTTGGCAATATACGAGTTGATTTCCTTTTTGAGTCTTAACGCTTTTTTTCCAATAGAATTGTAAAACATCATCGCCCATGCCATCGCTGCTTCACTTGTTTTATCGCCACCCACAACTTCTACAAGGGGCATCAGATAGGATGGAGCGAAAGGATGGCCGATGATGCAGCGTTCCGGATATTGGCATTGATCTGCCAGCCGGGTTGGCAGGAAGTCAGAGGATGAACTTGCAATGATGCAGTTTCCGGGTGCCATGCTGTCAAGTTCCTTAAACAAAGCTATTTTCAGTTCTTCACGATCCGGGGCACTTTCCTGAATGAAATCCGCATCTGAAACCGCCTCTTCAAGGTTTGACGTAAAATGCAGTCGTTCCCGGCTGGCGTTTTCATTGGGGTTCAGCCGCATTACGATGGGCCACGCATCATCCACGATCTTTCGTAAATTCTCTTCTGCATCCGGGCCCGGATCCGAGGCGATGACGTCGAAGCCCCGGGAAAGATAAAAGGCAGCCCAACCCGCCCCGATCGTGCCGACACCTACACAGGCGATTGTGTTGACATCTTCTACTGCTTTTCTCATTTGCCGCTCCGAATGAGGCTGATTTAACCGCTGAATCGTCTTCGATGCCAAGAGGCATCCCCATTGAGTCGATCAAAAGTTGTTAATCGTTTGAAATAGTGGCCTATGGGCATATCATCGGTCATTCCGATACCGCCATGCAACTGGATGCCTTCTTTGCCCACAAACCTGCCGGCTTCTCCTATGAAGGCTTTTGCTGCAGAAATTCGCTTTGTATTGCGAAAGTCCGAATCCGAATTGTTACAGATGCTTTCGGCTGCCAGGATAGCATCTTCGGCCATGGATTGTGCCAGTTGGCATTTGACGTATACATCAACAATACGATGCTGAAGAGCTTGCAAGGTACTTAAAGGCTGCCCGAATTGTTCCCGTGTTTTCATGAATTCCAAAGTCTGGTCCTGAATTGCCCACATGCAAGCAGATGCCTCCATGCACATCATCGCCGTCTCAATATCAAGCAGTTTTTGAATGTCTGCTTTGCTAATGGCGCCTAGAATACAGTTCTCGGTGATTTCGACATTGGAAAACTCAATATCAGCCGTCCGACTGCCGTCATACATTCGATAGGGGAGCTTTCGTACGCCGGGGGAGTTCGCGTTGACTATGAGCAGATAATGTTCTCCTTTCTGGATAGCGCTGATTATGATGTCATCCGATTGGCCCGCCCAGGGCACCAGCCGTTTACAACCGTTGAGTCTCCACTGATCCTTGTTTTCCTCTAGTCTGGTCTGGGCAGGGTGGCCGGGATTTTCGGTTTCGGATAGCCCGCAGGTAAGCATTCGGTTGCCGGAAACCACCTGTTTCAGAGTATCCGTATGTCCAGATCCATTTGTAAAATGGGTTAGTGCCTTCAAGCCTGTCAGCGTCGTCAGATACGGCGATCTGACCAGCGTTCTTCCCATTTGTTGATAAATTAGTGATGCGTCCACCAGAGAACCACCGAGTCCGCCAAGTGTTTCGGGAAGGTTTATCCCCAGCCAACCCATCTCGGCAAACAGCTTCCAATGTTCAGCATCAAAACCGGTTTCGCTCTTGCTGAGCTTCTGCCGCACCGAAAACGGGAACTCTTCATCGAGTAATCGAAGAGCACTTTCGCGGATCATTTTTTGCTCTTCTGAAAGAATCAGAATTCTGCTTTGTATCTTCATTTTTTGCTTCTTTCCTAAATTCCCAACACGGCCTTGGCAATAATATTTTTCTGAACTTCACTGGAACCGGCATAGATTTCCGTTTTGCGAAAATTGAAGTGGGCCTGAGCAATATAACCGGCTTCCGGCAGGTTCTCGGGAAGGTTATCAACGGAAGTGTCATCCCGGGCGTCTATTAACGCATAATTGCCCACGGCATCATGGAATAGTTCCAGAATTTCATTTTGTATCTCGGTGCCCTTGAGTTTAAGCAGAGAAGCTTCAGCGCCGGCGGGCTCTTCCCCAAATAACATTCGGTATTCCGTTAACTCGACGGCGCGGAGGGAGATTTCAGCTCGGGTTAGTCGGGCATCGAAATCGAAATCATTAAGTTTGTTGCGCCTGGCCAAGTTTTTGATTTTTTGCAGCGTCCGCATGGAGCGGGAAACTTCTGCGGTGCCGAAACGTTCTAGTGACAGTAGGTATTTTGCGATACTCCAACCTTGATGTTCTTCTCCTACGCGATTGGTAACAGGTATCCGGACATCCCTGAAAAAGACCTGATTAATTTCTCGTCCTGCGCCGTCATAGGTCTCAATAGTGTGTACTTCGACTCCCGGTGCATCCATATTGAGAGTGAGAAATGTAATTCCATACTGCTTTTTACCACTTGAATCGGTGCGGAACAGCCCAAACATTCGATCGGCGATATGACCCTCGGATGTCCACATTTTTGAACCGTTAATAACATACTCGTTACCGTCCAGTTCAGCTCTGGTTTTCAGTGAGGCCAGATCGGAGCCGGCACCGGGTTCGCTAAACCCCTGACACCAGAAGTGGTCAGCGTTTTGAATTCGCGGCAATATTTCCTGTTTCTGGGCTTCGGAGCCGTATTTCATAATGGTAGGAGCCAGCATGCCTACTCCATATACCATCGATCTCGGCGCATCTCCCAGAGCAATTTCCCGCTCAAATACGAAATGCTGCATATCATTCCATCCGGGCCCACCATATTCCATGGGCCATGAAGGGCAACCCCAGCCCTTTTTCTGGAGAATTCTATGCCATTGACGCTGCAGGTCTCTGGGGATATCCATTTTTTCTTGTATTACGAGCTTGCGCAGTTCGTCTGGCAAATTTTGCTTTATGTATTGACGGACACTGGATTGGAAAGCCTTGATATCGGGAAAGTCGGTCATGATAGATTGTGAATCTGCTGTGTAGGGTGTTAATAAAGTTGCGCTCTTCAAGGTATTGATTCTAGGTTAGGTTAGGTGATGTTAGGAAGCGGAGATTTGTTGGTTTTTTCTGTTTGAGTCGGAGCGGTATCAAGAAATTCCTTGGCTTCGGTCGGATTGACGCGTGGGTTAGCTGAACTGGCAAGTACGTGGCCTGAATTCCAAAGCATGCTAAAACAACAATTAAGCGATCCAATCCCCTATAATCAACACTTGTTAATTCATGGTTTTCGTAATTTAATCAGCAACCTGGTGTCAACTTCGAATGTGTTTTCGGTTTAGTTCCTCGGGTGCCTTTTCTCTATTCAATGTCTTCTAACAGTCAAAAAATTAATATCGTCGATGTCACGTTGCGTGATGGTGAACAGACTCAGGGTGTGTCCTTTTCTCAGTCGGAGAAAGTGACGATTGCCAAAGCCCTACTTCATTCTCTGAAGGTAGACAGAATCGAAGTGGCGTCAGCGGGTATTTCTGATGGTGAGCACGAAGCGGTGAGTCGGATAAATGAATGGGCCGGGGATGAAGGGCATCTTGAACAGGTTGAAGTTCTGGGGTTTACCGATCATATGCGCAGCGTCGACTGGATAGAATCTGCCGGCGGCAAGGTTATCAATTTGTTAACCAAAGGCAGTGAAAAGCACTGCCGTGAGCAATTACGAATGACTCTTGATCAACATCTTGAGGGTATAGAGCAAACCATAACCTACGCCAAAGAGCGCGGCTTACTGGTTAACGTTTATCTTGAGGACTGGTCAAACGGGTATGCGGATAATCCTCAGTATGTTTATGACATGATGGAAAGTATGTGTCGTTTTCCCATAGAGCATGTCATGCTCCCGGATACCCTTGGGGTGCTGTCT